>NZ_JBHSOF010000008.1:111369-173221 GCF_042656005.1 Kitasatospora misakiensis
GGCGGCGCGACCGGGACGGGCGGCGCGACCGGGACGGGCGGCGCGACCGGGACGGGGGCCGGCCCGGGCGCCGGGGCCGGCGGACCGGGCGGGACCACCGGCACCGGGACGGTCGGCGGCCCGGACGAGGCGACGGGCGCGGGCGCGGAGACGGGTGCCTGCACAGGACCGGGAGCAGGACCGGAACCGGTCGCGCCACCCGGATACCCCGGAACCGGCGGGGCGACGGGACGAGGGGGGACGGCTCCACCCCCGGCGTACTGCGTCACGGTCACCTCCCGACCACTTCCTTCAGCGGGGACACTACACGGCGGTGCGGCGGTGGACACAGTCCACCGCCGCACCGCCGCTGGTCACCGGCCCGGTCCGCCCCGGGCCCGGCCCCGAAGCCCCGTCAGCCCGTCGCGAGCTGCTCGGCGAGCGCGCGCAGCGCCAGCTCGTACGAGCCGATCCCGAACCCGGCGATCGTGCCGGAGGCCACCGCGGAGATCACCGAGGTGTGCCGGAAGGTCTCCCGGGCGTACGGGTTGGAGATGTGCACCTCGACGAGCGGCGCGGTGCGCTGCGCGGCGGCGTCCCGCATCGCGTACGAGTAGTGGGTGAACGCCCCGGGGTTGATCACCACCGGCACCCGGCCGTCGGCGGCCTCGTGCAGCCACTCGACCATCCGCTGCTCGGAGTTGGTCTCGTGGACCTCGACCTCGAAGCCCAGCTCCTTGCCGAGCGCGGTGCAGCGCTCGACCAGCCCGGCGTACGAGGTGGAGCCGTAGACGTCGGGCTCGCGGCTGCCGAGCCGGCCCAGGTTGGGGCCGTTGAGCACCATCACCCGGGTCACGAGGACACCTCCGCGTAGGCGGCCACCAGCAGGGACGGGTCGGGGCCCTCCAGGACGGAGGTCTTGCCGAGGCCGTCCAGCACGATGAAGCGGATGAGGTCGCCGCGCGACTTCTTGTCGATCTTCATGGCGTCCAGCAGCTTGGGCCAGGCGTCCGCCCGGTAGCTGAGCGGCAGGCCGACCGAGGCGAGCACCGCGCGGTGCCGGTCGGCGGTCTCGTCGTCCAGCCGCCCGGCGAGGCGGCCCAGCTCGGCGGCGAACACCATGCCGATCGAGATCGCCGCGCCGTGCCGCCACTTGTAGCGCTCGTTGCGCTCGATGGCGTGGCCCAGGGTGTGGCCGTAGTTGAGGATCTCCCGCCGGCCGTCCTCCTTGAGGTCGCCGGAGACGACGTCGGCCTTGACCTGGATGGCCCGGCGGATCAGCTCGACGGTGTGCGGCCCGGCCGGGGTCCTGGCGGCCTCCGGGTCGGCCTCGACCAGGTCGAGGATCACCGGGTCGGCGATGAAGCCGCACTTGATCACCTCGGCGAGACCGGAGACGTAGTCGTGCAGGGGCACGGTCTCCAGGGTCGAGAGGTCGGCCAGCACGCCCACCGGCGGGTGGAAGGCGCCGACCATGTTCTTGCCCTCGGCGATGTTGATGCCGGTCTTGCCGCCGACCGCCGCGTCGACCATGCCGAGCAGCGTGGTGGGCATGGAGACCCAGCGCACGCCGCGCAGCCAGGTGGCGGCCACGAAGCCGGCCAGGTCGGTGGTGGCCCCGCCGCCGAGGCCGACCACCACGTCGCTGCGGGTGAAACCGGTCTGCCCGAGCACCGACCAGCAGTACGCGGCGACCTCGGCGCTCTTCGCCTCCTCGGCGTTGGGCACCTGGAGGGCGATCGCCTCGTAGCCCTCGCCGACCAGGTCCTCGCGGATCGCGTCGGCGGTGGCGGAGAGCGCCTCCGGGTGGATGATCGCCACCCGCTTGGCCCGGGGGCCGATCAGCGGTGCCAGTTCGCCGAGCAGCTGGTGGCCGATCAGCACGTCGTACGGGTCGTGGCCGGCGCTGCCGCCGACGTGAATCCTGACGTTGTCAGTCATGGGGGGTCTTCAGCTCCAGTGCTTCCAGTACGGCGTCGGCCACCTGCTCGGGGGTGTGGCCGGCGGTGTCGACGACGGCGGTGGCCACCTCCAGGTAGAGGGGGCGGCGGGCCTCCATCAGCTCGCGCCAGCGGGCCCGCGGGTTGACCGCCAGCAGCGGGCGCGGGGCGTCCAGGCCGACCCGCTTGACCGCGTCGGCCAGCGGGACCTCCAGGAACACCACCGGCAGGTCCCGCAGCAGCGCGCGGGTCGCCTCGGCCAGCACCGCGCCGCCGCCGAGCGCGAGCACGCCGCCGTGGGTCTCGGCGGCGGCCCGCACGGCCGCCACCTCCAGCGCGCGGAAGTGCGGCTCGCCCTCGTCGATGAAGATCTCCGGGATGGGCTTGCCGGCGCCTTCCTCGATGTCCGCGTCGGTGTCGCGGAAGCCGACTCCGAGCCGCTCGGCGAGGGCCCGCCCGACCGTGGACTTGCCACTGCCGGGCGGGCCGACCAGCACGACGACCGGCGTGGTCATCGGACGATCAGGTGGTCGAGGTAGCTCCGCACGTTCCGCCTGGTCTCCGACACGTGGTCGCCACCGAACTTCTCGCTCACCGCGTCGGCGAGCACCAGGGCGACCATCGCCTCGGCGACGATGCCGGCCGCCGGCACCGCGCAGACGTCGGAGCGCTGGTGGTGCGCCTTGGCCGCCTCGCCGGTGCGCACGTCCACGGTGCGCAGCGCGCGCGGGACGGTCGCGATCGGCTTCATCGCGGCCCGCACCCGCAGCAGCTCGCCGGTGGACAGGCCGCCCTCGGTGCCGCCGGAGCGGCCGGAGACGCGCTTGGCGCCCTCGGGGCTTGGCACGATCTCGTCGTGCGCCTGCGAGCCGGGCACCCGGGCCAGCTCGAAGCCGTCGCCGACCTCGACGCCCTTGATCGCCTGGATGCCCATCAGCGCGGCGGCCAGCCGGGCGTCCAGCCGGCGGTCCCAGTGGACGTGCGAACCGAGGCCGACCGGGACGCCGTAGGCGAGCACCTCGACGACGCCGCCGAGGGTGTCGCCGTCCTTGTGGGCCTGGTCGATCTCGGCGACCATCGCCTTCGACGCGTCGGCGTCCAGGCAGCGCACCGGGTCGGCGTCCAGCGCGGCCTCGTCGGAGGGCAGCGGCAGCACACCGGCGGGGGCCTTGGCGGCGGCCAGCTCGACCACGTGGCTGACGATCTCGATGCCGCAGGTCTCCTTGAGGTAGGAGCGGGCGACGGCGCCGAGCGCGACCCGGGCGGCGGTCTCCCGGGCGCTGGCGCGCTCCAGGATCGGCCGGGCCTCGTCGATCGAGTACTTCTGCATGCCGGCCAGGTCGGCGTGGCCGGGGCGGGGGCGGGTCAGCGCCTCGTTGCGGCCGAGACCGGCCAGCACCTCGGGGTCGACCGGGTCAGCCGACATGACCTGCTCCCACTTGGGCCACTCGGTGTTGCCGACCATGACGGCGACCGGGCTGCCCATGGTGAGGCCGTGCCGGACACCGCCGAGGAAGGTCACCTCGTCCTGCTCGAACCTCATCCGTGCGCCGCGACCGTAACCGAGCCGTCGGCGCGCCAGCGCGTCGGCCACCACGGCGGTGGTGACCGGTACACCGGCGGGCAGGCCCTCCAGCGTCGCGACGAGTGCGGGGCCGTGCGACTCCCCCGCCGTCAGCCAGCGCAACGTACCCAACGGAGCTCCTTCATCAGCGGACCGGTGCGGGGCTGCCGCACCCGTCCGGGCGTGCCTTCTCCCCCGAATCCTTTCATGCCGGACGCTCCACCGGCCGTGGAGTCCGGTCACCGGACAGCATTCGGCCGACCGGCGGACCGGAATGGCCGGTCCCGCGCGGCCGTGGGACCGCCGACGGGACGCCGCCACACCCCGGGCACCGTACGGGCACGGTGGGCGCACCGTGGAGGCACACCGTCCGTACACCACCCGCGTCGCGACGCCGTCGCGCCCCCCGCCGCGACCGGAGGTCAGACCGCCGCGAGGGCGGCCTCGCCGGCGGCGCGGATCGCCGCGAGCGGCCCGGGGGCGCGCCCGGTGAAGAGCTCGCTCTGCAGCACCGCCTGGTGCACCAGCAGGTCGAGCCCGCCGAGCACGGTCGCCCCACGCTCCGCGCAGGCCGCGGCCAGCCCGGTCGGCCAGGGGTGGTACAGCACGTCGAACAGCGCGCCGGGCTCGGCGGGCAGCTCCGCGGCGAAGGTGTCGGTCGCCCCGGCCGGGGTGGTGGCCACGGTGAGCGGGTGGGTCAGCGCCTCGGCGCCGCGCGCCCAGTCGGCGGTCCGCACCGCCACGCCCAGCCGCTCGCCCAGCACGGCCATCTCCCGGGCCCGCTCGGGGGTGCGGACGTAGACGGTCACCTCGCGGGCGCCGAGCCGGGCCAGCGCGGCCAGCGCCGAGGAGGCGGTGGCCCCGGCGCCGAGCACCGCGGCGGCCGGCAGCTCGGTGATGCCGCGCTCGCGCAGCGCGTTGACCAGGCCGGGCACGTCCGTGTTGTGGCCCTCGCGCCGCCCGTCGGCGGTGAACACCAGGGTGTTCACCGCGTCGACGGTCCGCGCGGTGTCGCTCACCTCGTCGAGCAGCGGCAGGATCGCGCGCTTGAGCGGCATGGTCAGCGAGCAGCCCGCCCACTCGGCCTCGTCCAGCCCGGCGACGAAGCCGGGCAGGCCGGCCTCGTCGACCTCGAAGCGGTCGTAGCGCCAGCCGTCCAGACCGAGCGCCGCGAAGGCGGCCCGGTGCAGGGCGGGCGACAGCGAGTGGGCGATCGGCGAGCCGAGGACGGCCGCCCGGTGCTTGCTGGTCACGTGGCTCTCCCTCAGGCCCTGGCGGCCGTCACTTGGTGGTGCAGTGGACGGAGGCCGCGTCGAACTTCTGGCCGGCCGCCGTGCAGTACGACTCGACGTTCTTGGCGTGCTCCGCGTCCGTCTCGGCGAACAGGGTCTGGGTCGGCGACATCGCGATGAAGTACAGCCACTTGCCGTCCGCCGGGTTCAGCGTCGCCTTGAGCGCGGCCTCGCCGGGGTTGGAGATCGGGGTCGGCGGCAGGCCGGCGTTGTAGTAGGTGTTGTACTTGTTGGACGCGTCGTTGATGTCCTTCTTGTCCAGCGTCTTGCGGCCCAGCGCGTACTGCAGCGTGGTGTCCATGCCGAGCTTGCCGTTGACCTTGCCCTTGTCCGCCAGGCGGTTCTGGATGGTCCGGGCCATCTTGGCGAAGTCCTCGGGGTTGTTGCCCTCGGCCTGCAGGATGCTGGCCTCGATGACCACCTCGTACCCGGTCTTCAGACCGATCTTCGAGGCGTCCGCGTCCAGGCTCGCGTAGCGGTCGACGGCGTTCTTGACCATCTGCTTGAGCAGGTCCTCGGGCTTCATGCCCTCGGTGATCGAGTAGCGGGTCGGCCAGAGGAAGCCCTCGATGTTGCCGTTGGCGTACGGGGGCAGGCCGAGGCTTGCCACCTGGTCCTTGGCGACGCCCGCGGTGGTGCCCTTGGGCAGCTTCAGCTTCTCGTCGATCTTGACGTAGGTGGCCGCGGCGGTCAGGCCCTCCTGGACGATCAGCTTCTCACCGCCGTTGGCGTCCACCAGGAACTGCACGGCCCCGTCGGCGGACATCTCCGTCGGCATGCTGTAGGTGCCGGGCTGGATGGTGGTGCACTTGACGTTCTTCTCGCAGGCGTTGTTGAAGGCGTCGACGCTCTTGACCACGCCGGCCTGCTTCAGCGCCAGACCCATCTGGCTGCCGACGGCACCCTGCTTGATCTCCACCTTGACCGAGCCGGCGCCCGGGCCGGGGAAGTCCGGCGGCGGGCCGAAGTGGTCCTTGTAGAAGCCGTAACCCCACCAGCCGGCGCCGCCCATGACGCCGAGCAGCACCAGGGCGACCACCAGGCAGGCGCCACCGTTGCGCCGGCCCGACTTCTTGCCGTTCTCCTTGCGCTTCTTCTTCGCCTCGCGGGACTGGTCCTCCTCACCGAGGAAGCCTCCCTGCCCGTCGTCGTCCACGCCGTCCGCGTGGTGCTCGGAGTGCTCGTGGTGCTCGTCCCCGGCGTACTCGTCCTCGGGAACGTCCCACTCGGCCTCGGCGGGCTCGGCGTCATGGGCTCCGGCCAGGTCCGTGCCAGCCTCCAGCGCGGCGGCCTCCGCCTCCCAGTCGATGCCGTCCGGCCCGGGGCCGACGGGCTGCGCGGCGACCGGCGGCTGCTTCTGCTGCTGCGCGGGGGCACCCTGGCCGGGGACGCCCTGCCCGACCTGCTGGTGACCGCCGTGCTGGGGGCTGCCCTGCTGCGGCAGCTGCTGCTGGGGGTAGCCCTGCTGACCGCCGTACTGCTGCTGGTTCTGGTCGCCCTGCGGGTAGCCCTGCTGCTGACCCATCCCCTGCTGCTGACCCATGCCCTGCTGCGGGTAACCCTGCTGGCCCATCCCCTGCTGCGGGTAGCCCATCTGCTGCTGGGGGTACCCCTGCTGCGGCATCTGCTGCTGGGGGTAGCCCTGCTGACCGCCGTATTGCTGCTGGTTCTGGTCGCCCTGCGGGTAGCCCTGCTGGCCGCCGTACTGCTGCTGACCCTGGTCGCCCTGCGGATAACCCTGCTGACCGGCCATCCCCTGCTGACCCATGCCCTGCTGCGGGTAACCCTGCTGGCCGTCGCCGTACTGCTGCTGGGGGTGCTGCTGCCACTGCCCGTCCTGCTGGCCGGGGACCGGCTGCTGACCGCCGTACCCGGGGTCACCCGGATGCCACGGCTCGGAGCCCTGGGGGCCGTAGCCCCGACCCAGATCGGTCATTGATCCCCTTATACCGACGGAGACGACCGGAGGATCGGCCCGGTCGCCCGGGACGGCGTCCCGGCTGCTTGTCGAACCGGCGTGCTAGCGCAACACCTGGACGGAGACGCTACCGTACCGCAGTCGGCCGAGGGCCCGGGCGTCGGCCGACTGCGGTCAGTGACCGGCCGCCCCCACCGAGGGCGCCCCCGCCGTCGGGGAGGCCGAGGCGGACGCCGAGGCCGCGGCGGAGGCCGACGCGGAGGCGCTCGCCGCCCGGTTGGCGTTGAACTCGGCGACGTTCTTCTGCTGCACGTCGAAGCTGTCGGTGAACCGGGTGTCCCCGGGCTTGACTGTCACGAAGTAGAGCCAGTCCCCCGGCGCCGGGTCCACCGCCGCCATGATCGCCTGCCGGCCCGGGTTGGAGATCGGCGTCGGCGGCAGCCCGGCGTGCTTGTAGGTGTTGTACGGCGAGTCGAGCCGGGTGTCCGTGACGCTGGTGTTCAGCGTGGAGCGGCCGAGCGCGTAGTTGATCGTCGAGTCCAGCTGGAGCGGCATGTTCCTGGCCAGCCGGTTGTAGATCACCCGCGCGACCTTGGCCATGTCCTCGGTGTTGTCGGCCTCGCCCTGGACCATGCTGGCGATGGTCACCAGCCCGTACAGGCTCTGCCCGAGGTTGGTCGCGACGACCTCCGCGTCGTCCCGGGCGAACTCCTTCCCGGCCCGGTCGACCATCTGCTTCAGCAGGTCGGAGGCGGTGGTGTCGGCGGTGACGCTGTACGTCGCGGGGAACAGGTAGCCCTCGGGGCTGCCGTTGGCGGTCTCCGGCAGGCCCAGTTCGGCGGCCTGGTCCTTGACCGTCTGCTCGGTGGTGCCCTCGGCCAGCTGGAGCTTCTTGTCGATCGCCGCGTAGATCTGGCTGCCGCGCCAGCCCTCGGGGATGGTCAGGCCGTTGGCGTTGGCCGGGTCGATCAGCACGGCGAGCGCCGCGGCCGCCGACATCCGCTGCCGCATCGTGTACGTGCCGGGCTGGATCCGCCCGGCCGCCGCCGCGCTGCCCTTGGCGGCCCGGGTGAAGGCCAGCGAACTGGCGACCACGCCGTTGCGCACCAGGGCCGAGGCGATCTGGCTGAGGCCGGCGCCCTCCGGTACCGAGACCTGCACCGAACCGGACCCGCCGCCCGCGTAGTCGGCGGCGGCCGGCGGCTTGCGCTGGCCCTGGATCCAGCTGAACCCGGCCAGCCCGATCCCGCCGAAGACGACGACCAGCGACAGGGCGGTCAGCAGACAGGCCAGTCCGGTGCGCCGCGGGTGCGGGTCCGGCGCACCGGGGCGAGGGGAGGGCGCGCCCGGCGGTCGACCCGCCGGTTCGATCACCGGCGCACCGAGGTGGCCGGGGCTGAGGCCCGGTGTGAGGTCCAGGTCGGTCACAACGCCCCCTCGGCGGTCCGCACGGCTCGCGGCACGACGGCAACGGCAGAGGGGTCCGTGCGGACGCGTCCGCACGGACCCCTCACCGGGACGTTAGATCAGGCCGGTCAGCCCGCCGCCTCGACGCTCTCGCCGGGCGGGCGTCCGCTCACCCGTTCGGACTCAAGGGCGGTCTGCAGGATCACCACCGCGGCGGCCTGGTCGACCACCGAGCGGCCCTTCTTGGCCTTGACCCCCGAGGCGCGCAGCCCGTGGGTCGCGGTGACCGTCGACATCCGCTCGTCGACCAGCCGGACCGGCACCGGGTAGAGCCGGTTGGCCAGCCGCGTCGCGTAGCCGCGGACCTTCTCCGCCGCCGGGCCCTCCTTGCCGCTGAGCGAGCGGGGCAGCCCGACGATCACCTCGATCGCGTCGTACTCCTCGACGATCGCGGCGATCCTGGCCTGCGACTTCACCCCGGCCGGCACGGTCTCCACCGGGGTGGCGAGCACCCCGTCGGGGTCGCAGGACGCGACCCCGATCCGGGCGTCCCCGACGTCGACGGCGATCCGCCGGCCACGCCGGAAGGGGCGCTCCTCCTGGACGGGCTCCATCAGCTGGCGCGCTCCGCGACCAGGCCGCGCACCGCGGCGACGGCCTCGTCGATCGCGGCCGGGTTGGTGCCGCCGCCCTGGGCGACGTCGTCCTTGCCGCCACCGCCGCCGCCGAGGGTCTTGGCCGCGGTGCGGACCAGCTCGCCGGCCTTGATACCGCGGCCGCGGGCGTCCTCGTTGGTGGCGATCACGGTCAGCGGGCGGTCGTTGGCCACGGTGAAGGCGGCGACCACGGCCGGGCGCGAGCCCAGCCGGCCGCGCACGTCCAGGACCAGCTTGCGCAGCTCGTCCGCGCCGACGCCGTCGGCGACCCGGGCGGCGACCACGGCGATGCCGTGCACGTCCTCGGCCGAGTCGACGAGACCCGCGGCGGCCGCGAGCACCTTCTCGGCGCGGAAGCGCTCGATCTCCTTCTCGGCGTCCTTGAGCTTGCCGAGCATCCCGGAGATCTTCTCCGGCAGCTCCTCCGGACGGCCCTTGACCAGCTCGGTCAGCTGGGCGACCACGGTGTGCTCACGGGCCAGGAAGCGGTACGCGTCGGCGCCGACCAGCGCCTCCACCCGGCGCACGCCGGAGCCGATCGAGGACTCGCCGAGCAGCTTCACCAGGCCCAGCTGGGCGGTGTTGCCGACGTGCGTGCCACCGCACAGCTCCTTGGAGAAGTCGCCGATGGTGACGACGCGGACCTCGTCGCCGTACTTCTCGCCGAACATCGCGATGGCGCCGGCCTTGCGGGCCTGGTCCATCGTCATGACCTCGGCGGTGACCTCCAGCTCGCGGGTCAGCACGTCGTTGATCTTCTGCTCGACGTCGGTCAGCACGCTGCCGGGCACGGCGGCGGGCGAGCCGAAGTCGAAGCGGAAGCGGCCCGGGGCGTTCTCCGAACCGGCCTGGGCGGCCGTCGGGCCGAGCGCGTCGCGCAGCGCCTGGTGGGTCAGGTGGGTGGCCGAGTGGGCGCGGGCGATCGCCCGGCGGCGGTCCACGTCGATGGTGGCGTAGGCGGCGGCGCCGAGCACGACCTCGCCGAACAGCACCCCGCCGGAGTGCACGATGACACCCGGGACCGGCTGCTGCACGTCGCGGATCTCGACGACCGCGCCGGAGTCCAGCCGGATCCGGCCGTGGTCGGCGAGCTGGCCGCCGCCCTCGGCGTAGAACGGGGTGCGGTCGAGGATGATCTCGACCTCGTCGCCCTCGGAGGCGGCCGGCGCCGGGACGCCGTCCACCAGCAGGCCGACCACGGTGGCCTCGCCCTCGGTGAGGGTGTAGCCGGTGAACTTGCTCGCGCCGGACTTGTCGGCGACCTCGCGGTACGCGGCGACGTCGGCGTGGCCCATCTTCTTGGCCTTGGCGTCGGCCTTGGCGCGGTCCCGCTGCTCCTGCATCAGGCGGCGGAAGCCGGACTCGTCGACCTGGAGACCCTGCTCCTCGGCCATCTCCAGGGTCAGGTCGATCGGGAAGCCGTACGTGTCGTGCAGCTTGAACGCCTGGTCGCCGGAGAGCACCGCGCCGCCGGCCTGCTTGGTCTCGGTGACCGCGGCGTCGAGCAGGCTGGTGCCGGCCTTCAGGGTCTGCAGGAAGGCCGCCTCCTCGCCGACGACGACCGTCTCGATGCGCTTGCGGTCGCTCTCCAGCTCCGGGTACTGCGGGGCCATCGCCTTGATCGCGACATCGGTGAGGTCCTTGGCCACCACGCCGGTCGCGCCCAGCAGGCGCATGTTGCGAATGGCGCGGCGCAGGATGCGGCGCAGCACGTAGCCGCGGCCCTCGTTGCCCGGGGTGACGCCGTCGCCGATCAGCATCAGCGCGGTGCGGATGTGGTCGGTGACCACGCGCAGCGAGACGTCCGACCGGTGGTCGGCGCCGTAGCTGTGGCCGGTGAGCTCGGCGGCCCGGTCCAGGATCATCCGGCTGGTGTCGATCTCGAAGAGGTTGTCGACGCCCTGCAGGATGGCGGCGAGCCGCTCCAGGCCGAGGCCGGTGTCGATGTTCTTGCTCGGCAGGTCGCCGAGGATCTCGAACCCGTCCTTGCCGTCGCCGTGGCCGCGCTCGTACTGCATGAAGACCAGGTTCCAGATCTCCAGGTAGCGCTCGCCGTTGACGGCCGGGCCGCCCTCCTCGCCGTAGGCGGGGCCGCGGTCGTAGTTGATCTCCGAGCACGGGCCGCACGGGCCGGGCACGCCCATCGACCAGAAGTTGTCCTTCATGCCCAGGCGCTGGATGCGCTCCGCCGGGACGCCGATGACGTCGCGCCAGATCTGCTCGGCCTCGTCGTCGTCCTTGTAGACGGTGATCCAGAGCTTCTCCTTCTCCAGGCCGTAGCCGCCGTCCGCGACGGGAGTGGTGAGCAGCTCCCAGGCGAACTTGATGGCTCCTTCCTTGAAGTAGTCACCGAAGGAGAAGTTGCCGCACATCTGGAAGAAGGAGCCGTGCCGGGTGGTCTTCCCGACCTCCTCGATGTCCAGGGTGCGCACGCACTTCTGGACGCTGGTGGCGCGCGAGAACTGCGGCTTCACCTCGCCCAGGAAGTACGGCTTGAAGGGCACCATGCCGGCGTTGACCAGCAGCAGGGTGGGGTCGTCGGCGACCAGGGACGCCGACGGAACGACGGAGTGGCCGCGCTCCTCGAAGAAGCGCAGCCAGCGGCGGCGGATCTCTGCCGACTCCATTAGTGGTCCTTCCGGTTGGTACCGCCCCGCGGCGGAAGCGCGCGCCGGGGCGTTTTCTCGATGGCTTGGGGGGTGGTGCCGGCGCCGTCGGACGAGGCGCGGGCACGGCTGGGCGGAGGCAGGGCGGCGGCCGGACTCCCGGGCGCCGCCGAGATAGCTCGGTACTGGGGCTCGCCCCGCGTCACCCTGCGGCGGCGGGGCTCGACGACGGCGGTGCCGTCCAGTCCGAGGTCCTCGCGCAGCTGGTCCTCGCGCTCGGTCATGCCGGCCCGCACGTCCTGGGCGAACTGCTTGGCGAGGTCGCCCAGGTGCAGCGCGCCGCGCGCGGCGGTGCCGGAGAGGCTGTCCGGGGTGAGCCGGTGCACCGTCTCGTTGGCCTTGTTCATGGCCCAGACGGTGGCGCCGGCGCCGACCGCCATCCAGAAGATGCGTCGCACCATGCCGTCAGCCCCTCACCGCGCGCCGGACCCTGCCGAGCAGGCCGCCCTTGGGCGCGGTCGCGGCGCGCACCTCGGCCCGGATCAGCCGGGCCAGCTCCTCGCGCTCGGTCGGCTGGGTGGGCACCGTCAGGGCGCCCTGCTGCTTGGCGACCGCCTTGCGCACGCCGTAGCTGAACGCCGCGACCTTGACCAGCGGGCCGCCGAGGGTGGCCGCGACGGTGGAGGAGAGCGCGTTGGCGTTGGCCGCCGCGTCCTGCACGTTGGCGGTGATCTCGTCCACCCGCTCCAGCTGCTCGTTGGCGCTGCGCACGGCGGCTCCGGCGTCGGTCAGCAGCGGCACGGCCTGCTCGGTGACGGCGGAGACCAGGACGGTGGCCTCCTTGAGCACCCGCGAGAGCCGGACCAGGACGACGGCGAGCAGGGTGACCAGGACCGCCCAGAACACGGCGACGAGCAGACCGGCCAGCTCTCCCACGGACACCTTTGCGCGCTCCCTCGCCTTGCTGTTTCCCAGGGGGAACCCTATCGCGACCGCACCGGGTTTCCGGACCGGGTTTCCCCTGCGGGGCGCGCGGCGAACCGACCGGGTGTGCGACCGGCGCGCGTAACCTACCCGCCGGTCACCTCGTTCTGCCAGGCGGGCCGCCACCCACGCGGCCGAGTGCCGCCACCCACGCGGTCTCAGTACGGACGCCCGGGCCGACCACGCCCGGGCCTCGGAGCGGGGAGCAGGGCGTTGGATCGGGATTCCACACCACGGCCGGACCGGCCGGTGCCGGGCCGACTCCCGGCGGAGGTCACCAGCTTCGTCGGCCGGCGGGGCGAGCTGACCGAGCTGGCGCTGCTGCTGGCCGAACGGCGGCTGGTGACGGTCACCGGCCCGGGCGGGGTCGGCAAGAGCCGGCTGGCGCTGCGGGGCGCGGCGCGGGCGGGCGGCGCGTTCCCGGACGGCATCTGGCTGGTCGAGGTGGCCCCGGTGCAGGACGGCCGGCTGCTCGGGCACGCCGTGCTGGAGGCGCTGCGGCTGACCGACGGCACCGCGCGGGCCCCGCTGGAGGTGCTGACCGAGTACCTCGCCGGGCGGCGGCTGCTGCTCGTCCTGGACGGCTGCGAGCACCTCGCGGCGGACTGCGCCGAGCTGGCCGTGGCGCTGCTGCGGGCGCTGCCCGGCCTGCGGGTGCTGACGACCAGCCGGGTGGCGCTGCGGACGGCCGGGGAGCACCTGCTGAACCTGGCGCCGCTGCCGGTCGGCACGGCCGGCGCGATCCTCCCGGGGGCGCCGCCGGACGCGGTGGTGCTGTTCGCCGACCGCGCCCGGGCGGTGCTGCCGTCGTTCGCGGTCACCGCCGGGAACGCCGAGGGGATCGCCCAGCTCTGCCGCCGGCTGGACGGCATCCCGCTCGCGGTGGAGCTGGCCGCCGGGCGGCTGCGGGCGCTGTCGGTGGAGCAGCTCGGCGCCCGGCTGGACGACCGGTTCCGACTGCTCACCGGCGGTGACCCGGCGGCCCTGCCGCGGCATCGGACGCTGCGGACGACGATCGGCTGGAGTCATGAGCTCTGCACGGTGCAGGAACGTTTACTCTGGGCCCGCCTCTCGGTCTTCGCGGGCGGCTTCGACCTGGACGCCGCCGAGTACGTGTGCGCCGGCGAGGGCGTCGATCCGGACGAGCTGCTCGACCTGCTCACCGAGCTGGTCGCCAAGTCCGTGGTGCTGCGCGAGGACAGCCCGTTCGGCGTCCGCTTCCGGCTGCTGGACACCCTGCGCGAGTACGGCCGGCAGTGGCTGCGCGCGGCCGGCGAGGAGCACCGGCTGCTCTGCCGGCACCGCGACTGGTACCTGGGCGTGGCCACCTGGGGCGAGGTCGAGTGGTTCGGCCCCCGGCAGGCGGAGACGGCCGAGCGCACCGAGCTGGCGCACGCCAATCTGCGGGCCGCCCTGGAGTTCTGCCTGGCCGAACCGGGCGAGGAGCAGATCGGCCTGCTGATGGCCGGCACGCTCTGGTTCTACTGGGTCGGCTGCGGCCACCTCGGCGAGGGCCGGCACTGGCTGGACCGGGCGCTCGCCCTCGACCCGGAGCCCACCGAGGCCCGGGCCAAGGCGCTCTGGGTGACCGGCTACATGGCCACCCTCCAGGGCGACCTGGTGGCCGCCCGGCCCGCGCTGGAGGAGTGCCGCCGCCAGGCGCTCGCCACCGGGGACGACCGGGCGCTCGCCTACGCCGTGCACCGGCAGGGCTGCGCGGCGCTGATCGGCGACGAGCCGGCCCGCGCCGCCGAGCTGTTCGAGGAGGCGCTCTGGCACTACCGGACCATCGGCGAGCTCAACAGCAACGTGCTGATGGCGATGTTCGAGCTGGGCATCGCCTACCTGTTCCAGGGCGACCAGGAGAGCGGCGAGCTGTGGCTCGGCCAGGTCCGCGAGCTGTGCGAGGAGCACGGCGAGCAGTGGGCGTACGCGTACGGGCTCTACGCGCTGGCGTACTCGCACTGGCTGAACGGCGAGGTCCGGCCGGCCAGGACGCTGGCCCGGGAGAGCGTGCGGCTCAACCACCTCTTCCACGACCTGCTGGGCATCGTGCTGGCGATCGACCTGCTGGCGCTGCTGGCGACCGAGCCGGCCGGCCCCGGCGAGCCGGGCGACCTGCGCGAGGCCCGGGTGCTGCAGGGCGCCGCGCACCGGATCTGGCGGACGGTCGGCAAGCCGTTCTTCGGCTCGCGCACCTTCAACGGCCCGCACCGGGCCTGCGCGGAGCGCGCCGTCGCCGGACTGACCGAGCAGGAGTACGCCGACTTCTTCACCACCGGCACCCGGCTCGACCTGGACGCCGCCGTGCACCGGGCCCTGGGCGGCGGCGAGCATCCGGAGGGTCCTGGACCGCGGCCCGGGCCTGGCCCGCTGCCGCCGGCTCCGCGCCCCTCGTGGGTGGGGAATAGTTGAAGATTCTCCTTTGCTGGAGGGGTCAGAACCACCCGGCCCGTACGGAAGGAGCACCCCGTGGCCATCAACATCGCGGACGAGTACCGCATGGCGAACTTCTACTTCGAGTCCAAGGCGTACAGCGACGCCGCCAAGCTGCTCGAAGGCGTGCTCGCCGAGGAGCCGGCCAACCTCTCCGTCCGGCTGCTGCTGGCCCGCAGCTACTTCCACTCCGCGCAGCTGTCCAAGGCCGAGGCCGAGCTGCGCCGGGTGCTGGACGCCGACCCGGCCGAGGACTACGCCCGGCTGATGCTCGGCCGCACCCTGGAGCGCCAGGGCCGCGCCGAGGAGGCCCGCCCGCACCTGCGGCTGGCCGCCGCGATGACCGGCGAGGAGCTCTGACACCCCGATAGGGAAGCGCAAAAAGGGGCGAGCCCCCGTCGCCACAAGGGCGACGGGGGCTCGCTGGGTACCGCAGGCGTACCGCTCGCGGGTCAGCGCGAGTAGTACTCGACCACGAGCTGCTCGTCACAGATCACCGGGACCTCCTTGCGCTGCGGCGCACGGTCCAGGCGGAAGGCCAGGGCCTTCAGGTTGACCTCGAGGTACTTCGGGGTCTGGCCCTCGCCCGCGTTGCCACCCTCACGGGCGACCTGGAACGGGACCTTCTCCTTGCTACGCTCGCGAACGGTCACGACGAAGCCCGGCTTCATCTGGAACGACGGCTTGTTGACCTTGCCGCCGTTGACCTCGATGTGGCCGTGGACGACCATCTGACGGGCCTGGTAGATGGTGCGGGCGATGCCCGAACGCAGGACCAGGGCGTCGAGGCGGGTCTCCAGCTCGGCGACGAGCGCCTCACCGGTCTTGCCCTCGGCCTTCTTCGCGCGGTCGAACGCACGCGCCATCTGCTTCTCGCTCAGGTCGTACTGAGCGCGCAGACGCTGCTTCTCGACCAGACGGACCTTGTAGTCCGAGTTCTGCTTGCGGCCACGGCCGTGCTGGCCGGGCGGGTACGGGCGGGCCTCGAAGTACTTGACGGACTTCGGGGTCAGCGGCACGCCGAGCGCACGCGCGATCTTGACCTTGGGGCGCTTCTGGTTCGCCATGAACCAAACCTTCCTTGCTCACGAATACGGCTTCACCAGGTGTTGACGGAGGTCGCATGTCGCGGCCCGGAGAAAACCCCACCGCCCGTGGGCAGTGCGATCAGCCGCTCTCCGGGGCCGGGCACGAAAGTGCTGGTCACACGGTCGAACCGGGAAACCGGTCGCCCGCGACACCGAAACGGTGCACGACGCTCCTGGTGCGGACCTCCCGAAGGAGGCCTACGGCCACGGTCCCGCTGGTGAGGCCGGTCGGTTGGGTCTCCCCCGCCGCCGTCCCGGGACATGGCACTCCGATCGAGTATACCGGCAGATCACTCCGCCTCCGACGCGCCCCCGCGCTCCCCCTCGGCCCCGCCCTGCGGCGCGCCCTTCCGCTCCCCTTCGGTCCCGGCCTTGGCCCCGCCCTTCGGCTCGCCGCGCAGCCGCCCCCTGGTCCACTCCACGACGTCGGCGTAGCGGGCCTCGCCGCCGCGCCGGGTCGGCCGGTAGTACGCCCTGCCGTGCACCGCGTCCGGCGCGTACTGCTGGGTGGCGATGCCCTCCGGCAGGTCGTGCGGGTACTGGTAGCCCTTGCCGTGCCCCAGCTTGCCCGCGCCGCCGTAGTGCGCGTCCCGCAGGTGCGGCGGGACCGGCCCGGCCAGCCCCTGCCGGACGTCCGCGAGCGCCGCGTCGATCGCCAGGTAGGCGGCGTTGGACTTGGGCGCCAGGGCCAGCGCGATGGCCGCCTGGGAGAGGATGATCCGCGCCTCCGGGAAGCCGATCAGCGCGACGGCCTGGGCCGCCGCCACCGCCGTCGACAGCGCCGTCGGGTCGGCCAGGCCGATGTCCTCGCTGGCCGAGATCATCAGCCGGCGGGCGATGAACCGCGGGTCCTCCCCCGCCTCGATCATCCGGGCCAGGTAGTGCAGCGTGGCGTCCACGTCGCTGCCCCGGATCGACTTGATCAGCGCGCTGGCCACGTCGTAGTGCTGGTCGCCGTCCCGGTCGTAGCGGACGGCGGCCTGGTTGACGGCGGTCTCGGTGGTGGCCAGCGTGATGCTCGGCTCGCCCTGCTCCAGCGCCGCGCCGGCCGCCGCCTCCAGCGTGGTGAGCGCCTTGCGGGCGTCGCCGCCGGCCAGCCGGACCAGGTGGTCCTCGGCCTCGGCGGTCAGCTCCACCGCCCCCTCCAGGCCGCGCTCGTCGGCCACCGCGCGGCGCAGCAGCGCCCGGACGTCCTCGTCGGTCAGCGACTCCAGGGTGAGCAGCAGCGAGCGGGAGAGCAGCGGGGAGATCACCGAGAAGTACGGGTTCTCGGTGGTCGCCGCGATCAGGGTGACCCAGCGGTTCTCCACGGCGGGGAGCAGGGAGTCCTGCTGGGCCTTGGAGAAGCGGTGGATCTCGTCGAGGAAGAGCACCGTCTCGCGGCCGGTCATGCCGACCGCGCGCCGGGCGCCGTCGATGACCGCGCGGACCTCCTTGACACCGGCGGTGATCGCGGACAGCTCGACGAAGCGGCCCTCGACGGCCTGGCTGATGACATGCGCGAGCGTGGTCTTCCCGGTGCCGGGCGGGCCCCAGAGGATCACCGAGCTGGTCGCCGCCGGGCCGCGCGACCCCGTGACCAGCCGGCGCAGCGGGGAGCCGTCCTTGAGCAGCTTCCGCTGGCCGGCCACCTCGTCGAGGGTGCGCGGGCGCATCCGCACGGCGAGCGGCGCCCGGCCGGGCTCCTTGGCCTGGCGTTCCTCGGCGGCGGCGGTGAAGAGGTCCGGTTCGTCCACACCGGAAGCCTATGCGAGCGCACCGACAGCCCACCGACAGCCCGCCGACTGCCCGCCGCCAGCCCGCCGCCGGTCGCTCAGGGCTGCCGCGGGAGGTCCAGCAGGACGACCTCGAACTCCTCCAGCGAGCGCAGTGTCGACCCGCCGGCGGCCACCGCCCTGGCCCGGGCCTCGGCGACCGGGCCGCGCGAGGCGTCCAGGGTCTCCCGGCTGTTGAACAGGCCGCCGACCGCGCCGCGCTCGTCCTCGACGTTGAGCAGCATCGAGCCGCCGAGGAAGCCGGGGATCCGCTGCAGCGCGGGCAGCGCCTGGTCCCGGAAGGCGGTGACGATCCGCTCCGCCTGCGAGCGCTCGAAGTCGAACTTGGCGAGCCGGAACCACGAACCGGGCACCGGCTCGGCGGGCCGGGCGGCCACCACGGCCTCCCAGACGTCGACGGTCACCGTGCCGGCGAACGGCGTCAGCAGTTCGCCGCGCCGCCCGCGCAGCGCCGCGTCGCTGTCCCGTTCGGCCTGCCGGCTGTCCCACCACGAGCCCATCGTGATGATGCCGAGCTCCCGGTTGGCGAACAGCCCGAAGCCCCGGTAGCCGGGCTGCGCGGACAGCAGCCCCACCGCCTCGGCGCTCAGCCCGTCGAGGGCCCCGCCGATGAGGTCGGGATCGCCGGTGAAATAGCCGGTGCGAACGAACATGGCCGGTCTCCTGACGTCGTCCGGCCGCCTGCGGGCCGCCGGTACCTTGCCGAGCACGTCCATCGGACGGCGCGGCGGCGGCTCCGGCAACGCCGCAGGGCCATCCGGAGGACGCGGCTCAGAGGCCCGCGGCGTGGTCCGGGACGTACTTCTGGAGGTCCTTCGGCGACCGCCGGTAGCCCCGGGAGGCCGGGCGCTCCGGCAGCTCGATCCGCCGCGGGCCCACCTCGCGGTACGGGACGGTGGAGAGCAGGTGGGCGATCATGTTGATCCGGGCCCGCCGCTTGTCGTCGCTCTCCACCACGTGCCAGGGCGAGTCCGGGGTGTCGGTGTGGAGGAACATCTCGTCCTTGGCCCGCGAGTAGTCCTCCCAGCGGGTGATCGACTCGACGTCCATCGGCGACAGCTTCCAGCGCTTCATCGGATCCTCCAGCCGGCCCCGGAAGCGCCGCTCCTGCTCGGTGTCGCTGACCGAGAACCAGTACTTGCGCAGCAGCAGGCCGGCTTCGGTGAGCATCCGCTCGAAGGTCGGGCACTGCTGCAGGAACTGCCAGTACTCCTCCTCGGTGCAGAAGCCCATCACCTTCTCCACCCCGGCGCGGTTGTACCAGCTCCGGTCGAAGAGCACGATCTCCCCCGCGGCCGGCAGGTGCTCGACGTACCGCTGGAAGTACCACTGGGTGCGCTGCCGCTCGGTGGGCGCGGGCAGGGCGGCCACCCGGGCGATGCGCGGGTTCAGATACTCCGTCACCCGCTTGATCGCGCCACCCTTGCCGGCCGCGTCGCGCCCCTCGAAGACCACCACCAGCCGGGCGCCCTCGGCGCGCACCCACTCCTGGAGCTTCACCAGTTCGTACTGGAGCCGGAGCAGCTCGCGCTCGTAGGGCTTCCTCGCCAGCCGCTCGGCCGGACCGCTCCGCCCGTCCGGGGCGCTCTGCTCGCGCTGGGCCTCGGCTGCCACCTGGTGCCTCCGTTCGGCGGGGTTCGGCGGGTGCTGATGCCCCCTCACCGTACGCCCCGGACCCGGTTTCCGCAGGCCGGAGGCGGTCCGGCCGGACAGCGGCAGCCCCCTGAACCGCCGCTGTCCGGCTCCCCCGTGGGACGGTCCGAGGACCGAACGATCAACCATGGCGCAGACCTGCCGAGCCGGTCCAATTTACTGTTCCATAACCTTGCGGCATGGATGTCGACACCCGTCTGCTGCGCAGCTTCGCCGCGGTCTGCGAGGAGGGGCAGCTGACCGCGGCGGCGGCCCGGCTGTTCGTCTCCCAACCGACGCTGACCAAGCAGATCCGCCAGCTGGAGACCCTGCTCGGGGTCGAGCTGTTCGAACGCTCGCGGTACGGCATGACGCCGACCCGGGCCGGCCTGGCGCTGGCCGCGCACGCCGACGCGCTGATGGCCGGCTGGGAGGAGGCGCTGCGCGCCACCCGGGCGGCCGCGGCGGAGCACGGCTCGACGCTGCGGGTGGGGTTCGAGGGCGGCATCATCAACGTGATGACCCAGCGCACGGTGGCGGACTTCGCCCGGCGGATGCCGGGCTGGCAGGTGGAGCTGCGGCAGAACAACTGGTTCGACCCGACCTCGGGCCTGGCCACCGGGGAGATCGACCTGACGCTCTGGCACGCGCCGCCCTCGCTGGCCCGGCGGTACGGCGTGGCCGCGCTGGGCGAGGAGCCGCGCTGCGTGGCGCTGCCGGCCGGGCACCGGCTGGCCGGCCGTGCGGTGATCGACTTCGAGGAGCTGCTCGACGAGCCCTTCGTGGCGATCCCGCACGAGTCCGGGCACTGGCGGGACTACTGGCTGGCGGTCCGGGAGCGGGGCGGGCGACCGGTGCGGATCGGCGCGGTGGCGCACAACACCGACGAGTGGCTGGCCGCCGTGGTGTGCGGCCAGGGCGTCGGTTTCGCCCCGGAGACGATGAGCCGGCTGGCACCGCGCGAGGATGTCGCGTACCGGCCGGTGCGGGGGTTGAGCCCGAGCCAGGTCGGGCTGTACTGGCCGAAGGACCGGACGCCGACACCTGCCATGGCCGCGTTCGTGCTCAGCTGCCGGGCCACGGTAGGTCTCGGGAAGCGGGTCCTGGAGCACGCCGGGGCCCCCGGCGCGGATCCAGGAGACAGGCCCCAAGACAGGACCTAAACGGCCTCGAAGGGGTCCGGGTACTGGCACACGCCCCGCGGGGAGCCGTCGTACGCGGACAGCGCGAGCGTCTGGAAGTACCCGTCCGGCACCTCGAACGGGCCGCTCACCTCGTGCCGTTGGGCCGGGATGAAGCCGAAGCGGCGGTAGTAGTCCGGGTCGCCGAGCACGACGACGAGCTTCTCGCCGGCCTCCTCGGCGGCCGTCAGCGCGGCCCGGACCACCAGTTCGCCGACCCCCTTGCGCTGCCACTCGGGCGCGACGGCGACCGGCGCGAGCGCCAGCGCGGTGCCCTCGCCGACCCGCAGCCGGGTGAGCAGCGCGTGGCCGACCACCAGCCCCCCGTCGTCCACGGCGACCACCGACAGCTCCGGCAGCCAGGCCGGGTCGCGGCGCAGCGCGTCGACCAGATCGGCCTCGTCGGGGCCGGGGAAGGCGGCCATGTGGACGCGCCTGGTGGCGGGAGCGTCCTCGGGACACTCGATTCTGGTACGCACCTTCACGGGAGGAACCCTCTCTCTGTCGCACGCCGTTGTGGACCGGCCCCGGACGGCGAGGTGCCGTCCGGGGCCGTGAAAGGTTGGCCGATACCGGCCGATGTCGGCCGACGGACCGTCAGGCCTTCGGCTGGGCCTCGGACTTGGCGTCCTCGCGGACCTTCGGCTGGGCGTCCACGCCGGCCTCGCGGCGCTGCGCCGGGGTGATCGGGGTCGGGGCACCGGTCAGCGGGTCGCCACCGGTGGACGTCTTCGGGAAGGCGATGACGTCCCGGATGGTGTCGTACCCGCCGAGCAGGGTGACGATCCGGTCGAGGCCGAAGGCGACACCGCCGTGCGGCGGCGGGCCGTAGTTGAAGGCGTCCAGCAGGAAGCCGAACTGCGAGGCGGCCTCCTCCTCGGAGAGGCCGATCGCGTCGAACGCCCGCTTCTGCACGTCCCGCTGGTGGATACGGATCGAACCGCCGCCCAGCTCCGAACCGTTGAGCACGAGGTCGTAGGCGTTGGACAGGGCGCTGCCCGGGTCGGTGTCGAAGGTCGCCAGCGACTCGGCGGTGGGGGCGGTGAAGGGGTGGTGCACGGCGTGCCAGCCCTGGAACGCGCCCTTGTCGTCCTCGATCGGCTCGAACATCGGGAAGTCGACGACCCAGAGGAAGGCCCAGCGGGACTCGTCGATGAGCTCGCAGCGGCGGCCGATCTCCAGGCGGGCGGCGCCCAGCAGCTCCTGGGAGGGGCGCTCCTTGCCGGCCGCGAAGAAGATCGCGTCGCCGTTCTTGGCGCCGGCGGCGGCGGCGAGGCCGGCCAGGTGCTCCGCGGAGAGGTTCTTGGCGACCGGGCCGCGCAGCTCGCCGGTCTCGGCGTCGATGAGCACGTAGGCGAGGCCCTTGGCGCCGCGCGCCTTGGCCCAGTCCTGCCAGGCGTCGAGCTGCTTGCGCGGCTGCGAGGCACCGCCGGGCATGACCACGGCGCCGACGTACGGGGCCTGGAAGACCCGGAACTCGGTGCCCTTGAAGTACTCGGTGAGCTCGGTGAGCTCCTGGCCGAAGCGGACGTCCGGCTTGTCCGAGCCGTAGCGGCCCATGGCGTCCGCGTAGGTCATCCGCGGCAGCGGGTTCGGGATCTCGTAGCCGTGGACCTCGCGCCAGACGGCACCGATGATCTTCTCGCCGAGCGCCAGGATGTCCTCCTGGTCGACGAAGGAGGCCTCGATGTCCAGCTGGGTGAACTCCGGCTGCCGGTCGGCGCGGAAGTCCTCGTCGCGGAAGCAGCGGGCGATCTGGTAGTAGCGCTCCATGCCGGCCACCATCAGCAGCTGCTTGAACAGCTGGGGCGACTGCGGCAGGGCGTACCAGTGGCCGGGCTGCAGGCGGACCGGGACGAGGAAGTCGCGGGCGCCCTCGGGGGTGGAGCGGGTGAGGTACGGCGTCTCGATGTCGAGGAAGTCGTTCTCCTCCATCACCCGGCGGATGATGTTGTTGACCTTGGAGCGCAGGCGCAGGCCCTTGGCCGGGCCCTCGCGGCGCAGGTCGAGGTAGCGGTAGCGGAGGCGGACCTCCTCGTTCACCGTGCCGGGCTCGTACTCGGCGACCGGGAACGGCAGCGGCGCGGCCTCGGAGAGGACCTCGATCGCGCTGACCACGACCTCGACGGCGCCGGTCGGGATGTCCGGGTTCTCGTTGCCCTCGGGCCGCACCCGGACGTCGCCGACCACCTTGACGCAGTACTCGGCGCGCAGGCCGTGAACGGAGTCGAGGTCGCGGACCACGATCTGCACGGTGCCGGAGGCGTCGCGCAGGTCGATGAACGCCACGCCGCCGTGGTCGCGGCGGCGGGCGACCCAGCCGGCCAGGGTGACGGTGGTGCCTGCGTGCTCCGGGCGGAGCGTGCCCGCGTCGTGCGTGCGGATCACAGCTGCTTCTCCTTCAGGGTGGTGACGAGTGCGTCGAGGGCGACGGGGTTCTGCTCGCCGGTGGTGAGGTCCTTGAGCTGGACGACGCCTTCGGCGAGGTCCCGGTCCCCGGCGACGAGGGCGAAGCGGGCGCCGGACCGGTCGGCGGACTTCATGGCGTTCTTGATGCTCTTGACGCCGAAGGCGAGGTCGGTGGCGACGCCGGCCCGGCGCAGCTCGACCACCTTGGCGAACAGGACGTTCTTGGCCTCCTCGCCGAGCGCGACGGCGTAGACGGAGGTGGCGCCCGGCAGGTCGAGGGTGACGCCCTCGGCCTCCAGGGCCAGGAAGGTGCGGTCCACGCCGAGCGCCCAGCCGACCGAGGGCAGCGCCGGGCCGCCGATCATCTCGGAGAGGCCGTCGTAGCGGCCGCCGCCGCCGATCGCGGACTGGGCGCCGAGGCCGTTGTGCACGAACTCGAAGGTGGTGCGGGTGTAGTAGTCCAGCCCGCGGACCAGCTTGGGGTCGTCGACGAAGGCGACGCCGTTCGCGGTGAGCAGCTCGCGGACCTTCTCGTCGTAGGCCTTGCAGTCCTCGCAGAGGTAGTCGCGCAGCATCGGGGCGCCGCCGAGCTGGGCCTGCACCGCCTCGCGCTTGTCGTCCAGGACGCGCAGCGGGTTGATCTCGGCGCGGCGGCGGGTGTCCTCGTCGAGGTCCAGGCCGGCCAGGAACTCGACCAGGGCGGCGCGGTAGACCGGGCGGCACTGCTTGTCGCCGAGGCTGTTGAGCAGCAGGCTGTAGTCGCGCAGGCCGAGGGTACGGAAGGCGTCGTCGGCCAGGATGATCAGCTCGGCGTCCAGCGCCGGGTCCTCCGCGCCGATCGCCTCGGCGCCGACCTGCGAGAACTGGCGGTAGCGGCCCTTCTGGGCGCGCTCGTAGCGGTAGTACGAGCCGGAGTACCAGAGCTTGACCGGCAGGTTGCCCTGCTTGTGCAGGTTGGCCTGGAGCGCGGCGCGCAGCACGGAGGCGGTGCCCTCGGGGCGCAGCGCGAGCTCGTCGCCGCCCTTGGTGGTGAGGGTGTACATCTCCTTGGAGACGATGTCGGTGGACTCGCCGACACCCCGGGAGAACAGCTTGACGTCCTCGAAGACCGGGGTCTCGATGTACCCGTAGCCGGCCCGGCGGGCGGGGGCGGCGATCGCCTCGCGGATCGCCAGGAAGGTCGCGGAGCCGGGCGGCAGCAGGTCGTAGGTGCCCTTGGGGGCGGTGAAGGTGCTCAACTTCTCTTCCGTCACATTCCTCGTCGCGGGAAAGCCGGGGCGCCGACCGCCCCCGCTGCCTGTCGGAGGTAGGGGTTGGTGGCGCGCTCGCGGCCGATGGTGGTCTGTCCGCCGTGGCCGGAGAGGACCACGGTGGCGTCGTCGAGGGGCAGGCACACCCGGGCCAGCGAGCTCATGATCGCCTCGCCGTCCCCGCCCGGGAGGTCGGTTCGCCCTATGGAGCCGGCGAACAGCAGGTCGCCCGAGAAGAGCACCGGGGGGAGGTCCTCGGCACCGGGCGTCCGGAAGGTCACCGACCCCCTGGTATGGCCGGGGGCGTGGTCGACGGTGAGCGAGAGGCCGGCCAGCTCCAGCAGGGCGCCGTCGGTGAGTTCACGGACGTCGTCGGGCTCGCCGACGGTCAGCTCGCCCATCAGCTGGGTGCCCAGCGAGCGGCCGAGCGCCTTCTCCGGGTCGCTCATCATGTAGCGGTCCTCGGGGTGGATCCAGGCCGGGACGCCCTTGGCGCCGCAGACCGGGACCACCGAGGCGACGTGGTCGATGTGGCCGTGGGTGAGCAGCACGGCGACCGGCTTCAGCCGGTGCTCGCGGACCAGTTCCTCGACGCCGGCCGCGGCCTGGTGGCCCGGATCGACGATGACGCACTCCTCGCCCGGCCCCGGTGCGACCAGGTAGCAGTTGGTGCCCCAGGCTCCTGCGGGGAATCCGGCGATGAACACGCGCGTCCTTCGGGGTCGGTCTGCGGGTCGTGGCCGTCGGTCGCCCGGGCGGCTTCGGCTGCTGCTAGGAACGGTGAATGTAGGGGCAGCCTACCGGCGGTCCGGGTCCGGTTGCGAACCAGATCCACGTGACAGGTTCACCTCGACCTGACAGGTTCACCCCGTTCTTACGGTCGCGGTCCCTACACTTGGCCGCCGATGGATGCGATGATCCGCATCGGCATCGCACACACACGAAGCCCAGCCCCACGAAACCCAGACATCCGCGACCAGCACATCCGTAGGAGACACAGCCGGTGGTCAGCAGCGAACAGCGGCGGCGTCAGCTCGCCCGGGAGAAGTACGAGCGCCAGGCCGAGCGCCGGGCCGCCGCCGCCACGGCGCGCAAGCGCCGCAACACGGTCCTCGGCGCCGCCCTCGCGGTGGTCGTCCTGGCCGGCGGCGGCAGCCTGTTCGCCACCGGGGCCTTCGACTCGGACGACAAGAAGAAGGACAGCGCCGCCCAGGCCGCGCCCACCCAGGACGCCCCCACCCAGGCCGAGCCGACCGCGCCGGTCCGCAAGGCCGTCGAGGGCTGCGTCGACCCCGCCCCGGGCGCCCCGAACGGCAAGCAGTGGCCCGCCGAGCCGGCCATGACCATCGACCCCAAGGCCGCCTACACGGCGACCCTGGACACCAACTGCGGCAAGGTGACGGTCGCGCTGGACGCCGCCAAGGCCCCGCACACGGTGAACTCCTTCGCGTTCCTGGCCGGCGAGAAGTACTTCGACCACACCAAGTGCCACCGCCTCACCACCGACGGCATCTTCGTGCTCCAGTGCGGCGACCCGACCGCCAGCGCCACCGCCCCCGGCGGCACCGGCGGCCCCGGCTACAAGTTCGCCGACGAGAACCTCACCGGCGCGACCTACCCGGCCGGCACCCTGGCGATGGCCAACTCCGGCCCGAACACCAACGGCAGCCAGTTCTTCCTGGTCTACAAGGACACCAAGCTGCCGCCGAGCTACACCCCCTTCGGCAAGATCACCGGCGGCCTGGACGCACTCCAGAAGATCGCCGCCGCGGGCACCCTGGAGGGCGGCGGCGACGGCCACCCGATGGCCGACGTCACCCTGAACTCGGTGACCGCCGCCAAGGGTTGACCCACCCCGGGGCCACCCCGGGGTTGTTCCGGGGCCGCTCGGTACCGCCGGTCACGGCGCACCGGGCGGCCCCGGCCCGAAATCGCCCGGCCCGGATGCGGACAGCACCGGGCCTGGTCGCCTATGTTGGCGTTGTATAGGGTGCCCAGACCCGCCGGCCGTCACCCTCGGCAGCAGCACACGGCGGACGGGGACGGCGGACTCATCGGTCCGCCGCACATCAACTGTGGACGACGAACGCGTACCGCCCCGGCGCGGGCGCGACGTCATGTGGAGGACGCGCTATGAGCAGCGACCCGTGGGGCCGTGTCGACGAGCAGGGCACGGTCTACGTCAGGACCGCCGACGGCGAACGCGTCGTCGGCTCCTGGCAGGCCGGCTCGCCCGAGGAGGCGCTCGCCTACTTCGAGCGCAAGTACCAGGGCATCGAGGTGGAGATCGGCCTGCTGGAGAAGCGGGTGCGCACCACCGACCTGGCCGCCAAGGACGCCCAGACCGCGCTGGAGCACCTGCGCGAGCAGGTCACCGAGGCGCACGCGGTGGGCGACCTGGCGGCGCTGGCCAAGCGCCTGGAGACGCTCGCCGGAGAGATCGACAGCCGCCGTGAGGAGCGCAAGGCCGCCCGGGCCAAGGCCCAGGACGAGACCCGCTCCGCCAAGGAGGCGCTGGTCGCCGAGGCCGAGCAGCTCGCCGAGTCCACCCAGTGGCGGGAGGCCGGCGACCGGCTGCGCGCCCTGGTGGACACCTGGAAGGGCCTGCCCCGGCTGGACCGCAAGAGCGACGACGAGCTGTGGCACCGCTTCTCGCACGCCCGCTCGGTCTTCTCCAAGCACCGCAAGTCGCACTTCGCGGCGCTGGACGCCGAGCGCGAGCAGGCCCGGCTCACCAAGGAGCAGCTGGTCGCCGAGGCCGAGGCGCTCTCCTCGTCGACCGAGTGGGGCGACACCGCGGCGAGCTACCGCGACCTGATGGCGCGCTGGAAGGCCGCCGGCCGCGCCCAGCGCGACATCGAGGACGAGCTGTGGGCGCGGTTCCGCGGCGCCCAGGACGTCTTCTTCCAGGCCCGCTCCGCGGTGTTCAGCGAGCGTGACGCCGAGCAGGTCGCCAACCAGAAGCTCAAGGAGCAGCTGGCGGCCGAGGCCGAGACGATCCTGCCGATCACCGACCTCAAGGCGGCCAAGGCCGCGCTGCGCGAGATCAACGAGCGCTGGGAGGCCATCGGCCACGTGCCGCGCGACGCCCGTCCGAAGCTGGACGGCCGGCTGAACGCGGTCGAGCGGGCGATCCGCGAGGCCGAGGACAGCGAGTGGAAGCGCTCCAACCCGGAGGCGAAGGCCCGCGCGGCCGGCATGGTCGGCCTGTTCCAGGCCAAGGCCGAGAAGCTGCGCGCCGACCTCGACAAGGCCCGCGCGGCCGGCAACGCGTCCAGGACGGCGAAGCTGGAGTCCGAGCTGGCCGGCGTCGAGGAGCTGCTGGAGCAGGCGCACCGCAGCCAGGAGGAGTTCAGCGGCTGACCGGCCCGTTCAGCGGCTGACCGCCGCCCCGCACGACGGTGAAGGGCCCCCGGGGATCACTCCCCGGGGGCCCTTCACGCTGCCGGCGGCCGCTACTCGCGGGCCCTACTTGCGGGCCGAGGTGACGCGGTAGACGTCGTAGACGCCCTCGACGCCGCGCACCGCCTTGAGCACGTGGCCGAGGTGCTTGGGGTCGCCCATCTCGAAGGTGAACCGGCTCATCGCCACCCGGTCGCGGGAGGTCTGCACCGCCGCCGACAGGATGTTGACGTGCTGGTCCGACAGCACCCGGGTGACGTCCGAGAGCAGCCGGGAGCGGTCCAGCGCCTCGACCTGGATGGCCACCAGGAAGACCGAGGACTGGGTGGCCGCCCACTCGACGTCGATCATCCGCTCGGGCTGCTGGTTGAGCGCCTCGACGTTGACGCAGTCGGCGCGGTGCACCGAGACGCCGTTGCCGCGGGTGATGAAGCCGACGATGCCGTCGCCCGGCACCGGGGTGCAGCAGCGGGAGAGCTTCACCCAGACGTCCTCGACGCCCTTGACGATCACGCCCGGGTCGCCCTTGGCCCGGCGGCGCACCGCCCGGCGGTTGTCGTGGGTGGGCGTGGCCGTCTCGGCGAGGTCCTCGGTGGCGCCCTCCTCGCCGCCCAGCGCCTGCACCAGCTTCTGGACGATGTTCTGCGCCGCGACATGGCCCTCGCCGATCGCCGCGTACAGCGAGGAGATGTCCGGGTAGCGCATCTCGTGGGCCAGGGTGACCAGCGAGTCGCCGGTGAGGATCCGCTGGATCGGCAGGCCCTGCTTGCGCATCGCCCGGGCGATGGCCTCCTTGCCCTGCTCGATCGCCTCCTCGCGGCGCTCCTTGGAGAACCAGGCACGGATCTTGTTGCGGGCGCGGGGCGACTTGACGAAGCCCAGCCAGTCCCGGGACGGTCCGGCGTTCTCCGCCTTGGAGGTGAAGACCTCGACGGCGTCGCCGTTCTCCAGGGTCGACTCCAGCGGCACCAGCCGCCCGTTCACCCGGGCCCCTATGGTGCGGTAGCCGACCTCGGTGTGCACCGCGAAGGCGAAGTCCACCGGGGTGGCGCCGGCCGGGAGTGCTATGACGTCGCCCTTGGGCGTGAAGACGAAGACCTCGTTGCTGGCCAGGTCGAAGCGGAGCGACTCCAGGAACTCGCTGGGGTCGGCGGTCTCCTTCTGCCAGTCGAGCAACTGCCGCAGCCAGGCCATCTCGTTGACGGCGCCGGCCTTGTCGTCCTTGCGGGTCTGGGTCGGGGTGTCGGTGCGCACCTTGGAGGCGCCGGCCACCGCGCGCTGCTTGTACTTCCAGTGCGCGGCGATCCCGTACTCGGCCCGGCGGTGCATGTCGAAGGTGCGGATCTGCAGCTCGACGGGCTTGCCCCCGGGACCGATCACCGTGGTGTGCAGCGACTGGTACATGTTGAACTTGGGCATCGCGATGTAGTCCTTGAACCGCCCCGGCACCGGGTTCCACCGCGCGTGGATGGTGCCCAGCGCCGCGTAGCAGTCGCGGACCGTGTCGACCAGGACCCGGATGCCCACCAGGTCGTAGATCTCGGCGAAGTCCCGGCCCCGGACGATCATCTTCTGGTAGACCGAGTAGTAGTGCTTCGGCCGGCCGGTGACGGAGGCGGTGATCCGGGCGCCGCGCAGGTCGCCCTGGACCTGGTCGATGACGGTCGCCAGGTACTCGTCCCGCTTGGGGGCGCGCTCGGCGACCAGCCGGACGATCTCGTCGTACATCTTGGGGTAGAGGATCGCGAAGGCGAGGTCCTCCAGCTCCCACTTGATGGTGTTCATGCCCAGCCGGTGCGCCAGCGGGGCGTAGATCTCCAGCGTCTCGCGGGCCTTCTTCTCCTGCTTCTCCCGCTTGAGGTAGCGCATGGTGCGCATGTTGTGCAGGCGGTCGGCCAGCTTGATCACCAGGACCCGCGGGTCCTTGGCCATCGCGACGACCATCTTGCGGACCGTCTCGGCCTGCGCGGCCTCGCCGAACTTGACCCGGTCCAGCTTGGTGACGCCGTCCACCAGCAGGGCCACCGAGTCGCCGAAGTCCTTGCGCAGGGTCTCCAGGCCGTAGTCGGTGTCCTCGACGGTGTCGTGCAGCAGCCCGGCCATCAGGGTCGGGGCGTCCATGCCCAGCTCGGCCAGGATGGTCGAGACCGCCAGCGGGTGGGTGATGTACGGGTCGCCGCTCTTGCGCTTCTGCCCGCGGTGCCACTTCTCGGCGACCGCGTAGGCCTTCTCGATGTCCCGCAGCAGCGCCGGGTCGGCCTTGGGGTCGTTGGCCCGGATGGACCGGAACAGCGGCTCCAGCACCGGGTTGAGGACGCTGGAGCGCTGGCCGCCCAGGCGGGCGAGCCGGGCGCGCATGCCGCCGGCGGTGGAGGCCCGGCCGCTCGCGGCGGGCGGGCGGGACGGGGTCTGCGCCGGACGTGCCGGGGTGGCCCCCGAGGGCGCGGGCCGGTTCTCGGGGGCGGCCGCAGCGGCCGTGGGCACAACCTCGTCGGGCAAGGACACTCCTCAGGGCGCTCGGCCTGCCCCTCGCGGGCACCACGCGGCGGGGGCCGCGCCTCGTGCAACCGGGAGGGGATGAATCTTCATGGTACCGAGCCCGGCGCCGGGGCGTTCGGTCGGCCGGGCCCGCACACCGGGCGGACACACCCCGGACACACCGCGAACCCGTCCCGGAACGCCGACGGGCGGCGGCCGGATCACTCCGACCGCCGCCCGCCCGGGCCCGTATTCAGCCGGGACCTAGACCGTGACCAGCGTCTCCAGCGGGGCCGCACCCAGGTGCGGGGCCAGCCGCTCGCGCCCGGGCAGGAAGCCCAGCTCCATCAGCACCACGACGCCCGCCAGCTCGGCGCCGGCCTCCTTCACGAGGTCCAGCGAGGCACCGATGGTCCCGCCGGTGGCCAGCACGTCGTCCACCACCAGCACCCGCTCACCGGGCGCGAAGGCGTCGCACTGCACCTCCAGCGTCGCCGAGCCGTACTCCAGCTCGTACGAGCGGCGGAACACCTCGCCGGGCAGCTTGCCCTGCTTGCGGATCGGGACGAAGCCGAGCCCGGCCGCGAAGGCCGCCGGGGCGGCCAGCACGAACCCGCGCGCCTCCAGGCCCACCACCTTGGTCGCCCCGAGCGCCCGCGCCCGCTCCGCCAGCGCCCGGGTGAGCGCGGCGAAGGCCTCGGCGTCGGCGAGCAGCGGCGCGATGTCCTTGAACAGCACGCCCGGCTTCGGGTAGTCCGGGACGTCCCGGATCCGGCTGGTGAGCAGCTCGGCCAGTGCGATGTCGGCGGTGGTCACGAAAGGTCCTTACGGTCGGTGGGGATCAGCGCTTGGTCGAGGGACGGCCCTTGGCACGCGTGGTGCCGGCCGCTCGGCCGCGCGGAGCGACCATACCCGCCGGCAGGTCCTCGTCCGCGATCTCCTCATCCTCGCCGGACTCGCCGGCCTCCCTGGCCGCGGCGGCCTTGGCGTCGGCGGCCTTGCGCAGGGCGACCCGCTTGGCCAGCGCCTTCATCTCCGGCTGCTCCTCCTTCAGCTGCGCGAGCAGCGGGGTGGCGACGCAGATCGAGGAGTAGGCACCGGCGGCGAGACCGATGAACAGGGCCAGCGAGATGTCGTTCAGGGTGCCGGCACCGAGCAGACCGCCACCGATGAACAGCAGCGCCGCCACCGGGAGCAGGGCGACCACCGTGGTGTTGAGCGAGCGGACCAGGGTCTGGTTGAGGCCCGCGTTGGCCGCGTCGCTGTAGGTGAGCCGGTTCTGCTTGGTGAGGTCCTTGGCGTTCTCCTTCACGGTGTCGAAGACGACGACCGTGTCGTAGAGGGAGTAGCCGAGGATGGTCAGGAAGCCGATCACGGTACCCGGGGTGACCTCGAAGCCCACCAGCGCGTAGACGCCGATGGTGATCAGGAGGTCGTGGATGAGGGCGACCAGGGCGGCCACCGCCATCCGCCACTCGAAGGCGATCGCCAGGTAGATCGTCACCAGGATCATGAAGATGATCAGGCCGGTGAGCGCCTTGTTGGAGATCTGCTCACCCCAGCTGGGGCCGATCACCTGGGTGTCGATGTCCGCGACCGGGACGCCGATCTCCTGGGACAGCTTGCCGGTGAACTCCGAGGAGGTGGTCTTGTCCTCCGAGGAGACCTGGATGCGGATCTTGCCGTTGTCGGTCGACTGCACCAGCGGGTGCGAGGAGACGATCTTGTCGACCGCGTCCTGGGCCTGCGACACCGACAGCCCCGGCTTGGCCACGGTGTAGACCGAGCCGCCCTTGAACTCGATGCCCAGGTGCAGGCCCATCGCCAGGCCGATCGCGGCGACCAGGACGATCGCCCCGGAGATGCTGTACCAGAGCTTGCGGCGGCCGACGAAGTCGAAGCTGACCTCGCCCCGGTAGAGCTTGTGGCCCAGATTGGAGAAGCGCGACACGGTGTCAGGCCCCCTTCACAGCGGCGGAGGACGAAGGGGTACGGCGACGGCTGCTGCGCAGCGGCGGGCGGGCGCCCAGGCGCTTCGGGTCCAGGCCGGACCACGGGTGGCCGTCGGAGAAGAACTTCCGGCGGGCCAGCAGCGTGATCAGCGGCTTGGTGAAGAGGAAGATCACCACGACGTCGAGCGCCGTGGTCAGACCCAGCGTGAACGCGAAGCCCTGCACCTTGCCGACCGAGACCACGTAGAGCACGGCGGCACAGAGGAAGGAGACGAAGTCCGACACCAGGATGGTGCGCCGGGCCCGCGGCCAGGCGCGCTGGACGGCCGGGCGCAGCGGGGCGCCCTCGCGGACCTCGTCACGGATGCGCTCGAAGTACACGATGAAGGAGTCGGCGGTGATACCGATCGCGACGATGGCGCCGCAGACCGCCGGCAGGTTCAGCGCGAAGCCGATCCCGCCGCCGAGCAGGCTCATGATCGAGTAGGTCAGCGCCGCCGAGACGAGCAGACCGGCGATCGAGACCAGGCCCAGGCCGCGGTAGTAGATCAGCGAGTAGAGGACCACCAGGACCATGCCGATCAGACCGGCGACCAGGCCGGCCTTCAGCTGGTCGCCGCCGAGCTGCGGGGAGACGGTGGTGACGTCGCTGGTGGTGAACTCCAGCGGCAACGCGCCGAAGCTCAGCACGTTCGCGAGGTTCTGCGCCTCGGTCTGGCCGAAGTTGCCGGTGATCACGGCCGAGCCGCCGGGGATGGCCTGGCGGACGGACGGGTGGGAGACGACCTGGCCGTCCAGCACGATGGCGAACTGGTTGGTCGGGTCGGGCTGGGCGGCCAGCTTGCCGGTGACGGCGGTGAAGGCGTCGGTGCCCTTGTTGTCGAACTGGAGCTGGACCTGCCAGCCGGCGCCCTGCTGGGTGTCGATGCTGGCCTGCGCCTTGGAGACGTTCGAGCCGAAGACCGCGACCGGGCCGAGGGCGAGCTTGTAGAACGCGCCGTTCTCGTCCTTCTGCGTGCAGGCGACGGTCGGCGCGCCGTCGGCGCCCTGGTAGTTCTTGTTCCGCTGGTCCGGCTTGCTGCAGTCCAGCGAGGCGAACTGGGCGGCCAGCTCCGGCGGCACGGTGCCCGAGGTCATCGCGGCGGAGAGGTCCGGGGTGACCGGGGCGGTGGCGGCGGCGGACGGCGCGCCGGTCGCGGCGGCCGTGGCCGCGGCGCTCGGGGTGCCGGAGGCGGCGGCGCCGGTGGTGGCGGCCGGCGACGGGGTGGTGTCGGCCGCGAGGGCCTCACCGGCCGGCCGGCCCTGCTTGGTGCCGGTCGGGCTCGGGGTGCCGGTCGCGGCGGCCGTGCCGGTGGCGCTCGGCGTGCCGGTCGCGGCGGCCGTGGCGGCGGCGCTCGGGGTACCGGTGGCGCCCGGGGTGCCGGTCGCGCCCGCCGACGGGGTCGCGCTCGGGGCCGGGGCCGGGGCCTGGATGCCGCTCGGGGCGAGGGCGAGGACCGGGCGGAAGTACAGCTTCGCGGTGGTGCCGACCTGGTCGGCCGCGCTCTGCTTGTCACCGCCCTTGGGGATGTTCACGATGATGTTGCGGTCGCCCTGGGTCTGGACCTCCGCCTCGGAGACGCCCATTCCGTTGACCCGCTGCTCGATGATCCCGGTGGCGATCCCCATGCTGGACTTGTTGATCGCCTTGGGGTCGCTCGACTTCGCGCTCAGCGTGATGCTGGTGCCGCCGGCGAGGTCGATCCCGAGGCGGGGCTTGGTGTTGCCCGTCCCGAACATGAGGGCGACCAGTCCGACGGTCACGACCAGGATGAGGGCCAGCGCCCGCCCTGGGTAGCCGTCGCGCGGGCGCGACTTGGGTGTTGCCACCTTGCTCGTTTCTCCCTGTCCATGCCACTTCCCCCACCGGACCCCGTCCGGCTCGTGGCTGGACGGGGTGTGGCGGAACTGCGGCCCTGAGTCCTGTTGGGGGCTCGCGGCGGTACGCCGCGCGGCCGTGCGGATGCCCGACCGTACTACTTGCTCGCGGGAGCGCCGTCCTCGGCCTTCGCATCGCCCTTGTCGGCGTCGTCCTTGCTGAACGACAGCGGCTTGGCGTCGGTCGTCTCGGCGTCGGCGTCGGTGTCCGCGGCCTCGGCGGTCTCGACGGCCTCGGCGTCGACCGGCTCGTCCTCGGCGGGGCGGCCGTTGATGATCGCGTCGTACTCCGCGGGCTCCAGCACCGCGGCGATCGCGCTCTTGGTGAAGTAGCCGACCACGCCCGGCGCGATCTCCAGCTCGACGGTCTCGTCATTGACCGCCTTCACCTGCGCGTACAGACCGCCGATGGTCCGCACACCCGCCCCGGGCTCCAGCGCCGTCTGCATCTGCTGCATCTGCTGCTGGCGCTTCTTCTGCGACCGGAACATGAGCACGATCGCGAGGATCGGGAGGAGAAGGATGATGAGGTTCACTGCAGCCAGGGTCCTTTACGGGCCGCCGGCCGGCGGCCTGTGTGGTAATGGTCGTCCCGTCGGGTGAGAGGGGCGGTCCGGCGGAGTCTAGGCGACCCCGAACTGATCGGACAACGCCAAGCATCGCATCCTGCCGCCGAAAGTGGCGACCCTCCGCCTGCACAGTTTCGCGGGACTTCTCCCCCGGCTCCTCCGGCCGCCCCCACCCCGGGCGCACATCCTCCGCACACGCTCCGCCCCCACCCGTTCGGCCCCGTGCCCGGGAACCGGTCAGGCCTCCGGGGCCACGCCCCCGTCGGGAGCGAAGAGCTCCGGCTGGGCGGGCACCCCGCCGCGACCGGGCTGCGCCGGGGGGACGAGGCCGAGGTGCCGCCAGGCCGCGGCGGTCGCGATCCGCCCGCGCGGGGTACGGGCCAGCAGGCCCTCGCGGACCAGGAACGGCTCGGCGACCTCCTCGACCGTCTCGGCCTCCTCGCCCACCGCGACCGCCAGGGTCGACAGCCCGACCGGGCCGCCGCCGAACAGCCTCAGCAGGGCGTCCAGCACCGCGCGGTCCAGCCGGTCCAGACCACGGGCGTCCACCTCGTAGACGTCCAGCGCCCGGGCGGCGATCTCGGCGGTGACCGCGCCGTCGTGCCGGACCTGCGCGTAGTCGCGGACCCGGCGCAGCAGCCGGTTGGCGATGCGCGGCGTCCCCCGGGAGCGGCCGGCGATCTCGGCGGCGGCGGCCGGGTCGATCCGCACGTCCAGCAGCGCGGCCGAGCGGTGCACCACCCGCTCCAGCTCGGCGGGGGCGTAGAACTCCATGTGGCCGGTGAACCCGAACCGGTCGCGCAGCGGCGGCGGCAGCAGACCGGCCCGGGTGGTCGCGCCGACCAGGGTGAACGGCGGCAGCTCCAGCGGGATGGCGGTCGCGCCGGGCCCCTTGCCGACGATCACGTCGACCCGGAAGTCCTCCATCGCCATGTAGAGCATCTCCTCGGCGGGCCGGGACATCCGGTGGATCTCGTCGAGGAAGAGCACCTCGCCCTCGGCGAGCGAGGAGAGGATCGCCGCGAGGTCGCCCGCGTGCTGGATCGCCGGGCCGGAGGTGATCCGGATCGGGGCGCCCAGCTCGGCCGCGATGATCATCGACAGGGTGGTCTTGCCGAGCCCGGGCGGTCCGCTGAGCAGCACGTGGTCCGGGGCGGTGCCGCGCTGACGGGCCGCCTGGAGCACCAGGGACAACTGCTCGCGCACCCGCTCCTGGCCGATGAACTCGTCGAGCAGCCGGGGGCGCAGCGCCGCCTCGACGGCCTGGTCCTCGCCGTCGGCGGCGGCGGTCACCAGCCGGTCGGCGGGCTCGGAGTCGTACGGGCTCATCGGAGGCGGCTCCCACATCGGTGTCGACAAAGTGACAGGTCGTCAGGTGGCTTCGGCGAGACAGGCGGCTTCAGCGAGAACGGTTGAGGCTGCGCAGCGCGAGCCGCAGCAGCGCGCCGACGTCCGGCGTCGTCTGGGCCTGCGCCTCCGGAGTGACGGTGGCGACCGCCTCATCCGCCTCGCGGGGCGCGTAGCCGAGACCGACCAGCGCGGCGTGCAGCTGCTCGCCCCACGGCGCCGGCCCGGCCGCGACCGGCTTCTGCGCCGGCACGGCGCCGTGCGGCGCGCCCAGCTTGTCCTTGTACTCCAGCAGCAGCTTGGCCGCCTTGGCCTTGCCGATGCCGGGCACCGCCACCAGCGCCTTCTCGTCGCCGTTCGCCACCGCGGCGCGCAGCGCGTCCGGGCTGTGGACCCCGAGGATCGCCTGCGCCAGCTTCGGCCCGACCCCGGGCGCGGCCTGGAGGATCTCGAAGACGGCGCGCTCGTCGTCGTCCGCGAAGCCGAACAGGGTCAGCGAGTCCTCCCGGACCACCAGCGAGGTGGCCAGCCTGGTCGGCTCCCCCAGCCGCAGACCGGCCAGCGTGGTCGGCGTGCACTGGACGGCCATGCCGACCCCGCCGACCTCGACGACCGCCAGGCCGGCGGAGAGCGCCGCCACGGGTCCTTGCACGAAGGCGATCATCGGAGGGTTCCTTTCGAGCCGGGCGGGGAGATGGTGCGGGGCGGGGAGATGGTGCGGGCGGCGGCCGCCTTGACCGCGGCCTCCAGGCGGTTGGTGGCGCCGCCGCGCCAGATGTGGCAGATGGCCAGCGCCAGCGCGTCGGCCGCGTCGGCCGGCTTCGGCGGCGCGTCGAGCCGCAACAGCCGCTGCACCATGGCGGTGACCTGTGCCTTGTCGGCCCGGCCCGAGCCGGTGACGGCGGCCTTGACCTCGCTGGGCGTGTGCAGGGTGACCGGTATGCCGCGCCGGGTCGCGCAGAGCATCGCGACCGCGCTGGCCTGCGCGGTGCCCATCACGGTGCGCACGTTGTGCTGGGCGAAGACCCGCTCGACGGCGACCAGGTCGGGCCGGTGCTCGTCCAGCCAGGCCTCGATGCCCTGCTCGACCAGCAGCAGCCGCTGCCCGATCTCCGCCTCGGCGGGGGTGCGCACCACGCCGACCCCGGCCATCCGCAGCGGCCGGCCCGGCGCGCCGTCGACCACGCCGACCCCGCACCTGGTCAGCCCCGGGTCGACCCCCAGCACCCGCACCACGGCTCCCACCCCTCCATCACCCGCGACCAGCCATCCGACCGGTCAACCGACCAGCCGTCCGACCTGGCATCCGACCTGGCATCCGACCTGCGAAGGCTACCGCCCGCCTCCGACAGCGCCGCCAACGACACCGGCCCGGCGGTCCTGGGGACCGCCGGGCCGGGGAAGCGGCACGATCACTCGGCGTCGAGCTGCGCACCGACCTCGTCGCTGATGTCGAAGTTGGCGAAGACGTTCTGCACGTCGTCGCTGTCCTCCAGGGCGTCGATCAGCTTGAAGATCTTGCGGGCGCCGTCGACGTCCAGCTCGACCTGCATGCTCGGGACGAAGTTGGCGTCGGCCGAGTCGTAGTCCACGCCGCCGTCGACCAGCGCGGTGCGCACGGCGACCATGTCGCTCGGCTCGGAGACGATCTCGAACGCCTCGCCGAGGTCGTTGACCTCCTCGGCGCCGTGGTCGAGGACGATCTCCAGGAGCTTCTCCTCGTCCACGCCGTCCGCCTTGGGGACGATCACGACACCGCGGCGGTTGAACAGGTACGAGACCGAGCCCGGGTCGGCCATCGAGCCGCCGTTGCGGGTCATCGCCACGCGCACGTCGGAGGCGGCGCGGTTGCGGTTGTCGGTGAGGCACTCGATGAGCACCGCGACGCCGTTCGGGCCGTAGCCCTCGTACATGATCGTCTGGTAGTCGGCGCCGCCGGCCTCCAGGCCGCCACCGCGCTTGACGGCGCGGTTGATGTTGTCGATCGGGACGGAGGCCTTCTTGGCCTTCTGCACGGCGTCGTACAGCGTCGGGTTGCCGCCCAGGTCCGGACCGCCGGTGCGCGCCGCCACCTCGATGTTCTTGATCATCTTGGCGAAGAGCTTGCCGCGCTTGGCGTCGATCACGGCCTTCTTGTGCTTGGTGGTAGCCCACTTAGAGTGGCCGGACATCGCCAGCTCCTTTACGTCGCCAATGGGAAATGAACAGATGAGATCTTACCGGTGCGGCCGACGCTCGCCCGCACACGGTCGTTCGCGCACCGTCACGCGGCGGCGAGGTGCTCCTCGACCATCCGCACGAAGTAGGCGTGCACCCGGTGGTCGCCGGTGAGCTCCGGGTGGAAGGAGGTGGCCAGCAGGTTGCCCTGGCGCACCGCGACGATCCGGCTCTCCGGGCCGTCGGCGGCCGGCAGCTCGGCCAGCACCTCGACGCCCGCGCCGACCGCCTCCACCCACGGGGCGCGGATGAACACGCCGTGCACCGGCGCGTCGTCCAGACCGGCGAAGGCGATGCCGGACTCGAAGGACTCGTTCTGCCGGCCGAAGGCGTTACGGCGCACGGTCATGTCGATGCCGCCCACCGTCTCCTGGTCCTCGCGCCCGTCCAGGATCTTGTCGGCCAGCATGATCATGCCGGCGCAGGTCCCGTACACCGGCATGCCGGCCGCCACGCGCGCGCGCAGCGGGTCCATCACGCCGAACAGCAGCGCCAGCTTGGACATCGTGGTGGACTCCCCGCCGGGGATCACCAGCGCGTCGACCTCGGCCAGCTCCTCCACCCGGCGGACCGGACGGGCCAGCGCGTCGGCCTCGGCCAGCGCGACCAGGTGCTCGCGGACATCGCCCTGCAGGGCCAGGACGCCGATGACTGGAGTGGACACTTCTCGTACCTCTTGACTCTCGAACGGACGACGCGCAGCGGCCCGCCGCGTCGATGATCACACCGCGCGGCGGGCCGTCGGACGCGTATTACCAGCCGCGGTTGGCGTAGCGCTCGGTCTCCGGCAGGGTGTCGCAGTTGATGCCGACCATGGCCTCGCCCAGGTTGCGGGAGGCGTCGGCGATGATCTTCGGGTCGTCGAAGAAGGTGGTGGCCTTGACGATCGCGGCGGCGCGCTTGGCCGGGTCGCCCGACTTGAAGATGCCCGAGCCGACGAAGACGCCCTCGGCACCCAGCTGACGCATCAGCGCGGCGTCGGCCGGGGTGGCCACGCCACCGGCGGAGAACAGCACGACCGGCAGCTTGCCGAGCTCGGCGACCTCCTTGACCAGCTCGTACGGAGCGCGCAGCTCCTTGGCGGCCGCGTACAGCTCGTTGTTGTCGAAGCCGCGCAGCTTGGCGATCTCGTTCTTGATCTGGCGCAGGTGGCGGACCGCCTCGACGACGTTGCCGGTGCCGGCCTCACCCTTGGAACGGATCATGGCCGCGCCCTCGGCGATGCGGCGCAGCGCCTCGCCCAGGTTGGTGGCACCGCAGACGAAGGGGGTGGTGAACGCCCACTTGTCGGAGTGGTTGACCTCGTCGGCCGGGGTCAGCACCTCGGACTCGTCGATGTAGTCGACGCCCAGCGACTGCAGGACCTGCGCCTCGACGAAGTGGCCGATCCGGGACTTCGCCATGACCGGGATCGAGACCGCGGCGATGATCTCCTCGATCATGTTCGGGTCCGACATACGGGCCACGCCGCCGTCCTTGCGGATGTCGGCCGGCACGCGCTCCAGGGCCATGACGGCCACAGCGCCGGCGTCCTCGGCGATCTTCGCCTGCTCGGCGTTGACCACGTCCATGATCACACCGCCCTTGAGCTGCTCGGCCATGCCGCGCTTGACCCGGGCGGTACCGATCTGCGGCTGGTCTGCGGTGGTGGGGGTGGTGGACACGTGAGACCTCACTCGAAGATGAACCAGTGCTATCGCCCTATGGTAGGCGGAAGAAACGGCCCATCCATGCGCCATCAAGTCCAGCCCGTGTGACGGGATACGACAAACAGGCCGGATCGGGACCCACCCGCCACGGGCACACGTGCCGCCCCGGGACGCACGCCCACGCTACGCGGGCGCGCCCTCCGGAGTGAGCGCCGGCGGCGGCGCGTCGTCCATCTCGAAGGCCATCGGGAACGGCGCCTTGCCCGCCAGCCGGAAGTACCGCACCAGCCGGTGCTCCCGCACCGCCCGCGCCGCCCGCACCGCGTCGTTGTGGAACCGCCGCGCCATCGGCACCCGCCGGACCGCCGCCGTGAGGTCCCGCACCGCCTCCTCGCCGCCCGGCTCCGCCACCAGCACCGCCACCTGCTCCGGCTCCGCGAACACCGCCCGCAGCGCCAGGCTCAGCTGGCTCTCGGCCACCTCGCGCTGCTCGTCCTCCGCCTGCCGCGCCGCGTGCGCCGCGTCCAGCAGCAGCAGCGAGGCCGCCGGGTCCAGCAGCGAGGAGGTCGCCAGCTCCATCGCCACCGACGCCCGGCGGACCAGTTGCGCGTCCAGCGCCGCCCGGGCGGCGTCGATCCGGGCGTGCAGCCGGTCCAGCCTTCCGGCCGTCCAGCTCAGGTACATACCGAACAGCACCACGGCCACGCCGGCCCAGATCCACGTAGTCACGGGGCGCTACGCTACCGGGTGCCCGCGGGTCACCCCACGATCGCCGTGGTCCGGTACGCCTCACGGTCGATGTCGCGGACGTCCACCGCCAGCTGCAGCCGCTCCCCCGGGACCGGCTTCACCCGCTCGGCCAGCAGCGCCAGCACCCCGTCGGTGAGCGCCGCCTTCGCCTCCGGGGTCCGCCCCGGGAAGATCTGGAACTGGACGAACAGCTGCGCCTCGGAGCGCTCGCCGAAGCCCACCACGACCTCCGGATCGGTCTGCCGGAAGACCGTCTTGCAGCCCTGGGGCGAGGCGTTGATGGTCTCCACCGCGAGCCGGTTGATCGCCACGCCCAGCTCACGGCGGTCGAAGGAGCCGACCAGGCTCGGCGAGTAGTCGACGGAGATCTGCGGCATCGGGGCCTCCAGGTGGCACGGTCGGGACACGGGGCGTCGAACGACGTCGAGGTCGAGGTCGAACGGGAAAGCCGTACGACCCTAGCCGGGCCCTAACCGCGCCGCCCCGCCGTTCAGTCCCGGGCCAGCCCGAAGCGCCCCCGCCGGCGGCTGCGCTCGTCCTCCTCGACCACCGCGGCCGTGCCCGCCGTCACCGTCTCGTACACGGCCAGGATGTCCGCGCCCACCGTCGACCAGTCGAACCGCCGCACGTGCCGGGACGCCGCCTTCCGCAGCTCCTCCAGCCGCGCCGGGTCCCCCAGCAGCCGCAGCGCCGTCCGCGCCAGCGCGTCCGCGTCCTCCACCGGGAACAGCTCCCCCGCGTCCCCGCCGTCCAGCACCTGCTTGAACGCGTCCAGGTCGCTCGCCAGCACCGGCGCGCCCGCCGACATCGCCTCGACCAGGATGATCCCGAAGCTCTCGCCCCCGGTGTTGGGCGCCACGTACAGGTCCACGCTGCGCAGCAGCCGGGCCTTCTCCCGGTCGCTCACCATGCCGAGGAACTCCACCTGCGCGCGGACCTCCGGCGCCAGCCCGGCGACCGCCTCCTCCTCGTCGCCCTTGCCCGCCACCAGCAGCCGCACCCCGGGGCGCTCCGCCAGGATCCGCGGCAGCGCCGCCAGCAGCGTCGGCAGCCCCTTGCGCGGCTCGTTGATCCGCCCGATGAAGCCGATCGTCCCCGGCCGGCCCTCGGCCGCGCCGCCGGTCCAGCGCTCGTCCGCCTCGGCCTCCGCGAAGAAGCCCACGTCCACGCCGTTCGGGATCACCACCGCGTCGCCGCCCAGGTGCTCCACCAGGGTGCGCCGGGCGTACTCGCTCACGGCGATCCGCGCCCGCATCTTCTCCAGCCCCGGCTGGAGGATCGGCGAGGCCGCGATCATCGCCCGCGAGCGCGGGTTCGAGGTGTGGAAGGTGCCCACCATCGGCCCCGAGGCCGACCAGGCCGCCAGCATCGACAGGCTCGGCGAGGCCGGCTCGTGCACGTGCAGGATGTCGAAGCGCCCGTCGTTCAGCCACCGCCGCACCCGGGCCGCCGACAGGATCCCGAAGCTCAGCCGCGCCACCGAGCCGTTGTACGGCACCGCCACCGCCCGGCCCGCCGAGACCACGTACGGCGGCAGCGCCTCGTCGTCCTCGGCCGGCGCCAGCACCGACACCGTGTGGCCCAGGCCGATCAGGTGCTCGGCGAGGTCCCGGATGTGGAACTGCACGCCGCCGGGGACGTCCCAGTCGTACGGGCAGACGATGCCGATCTTCACGGGTCTCCTCGAAATCCTGCGGACGGTGCGGACGCCGCTACGGGCGGTACGTACGGCATGTGCGGCGGTACGGGCCGGACCGGGCTCAGGCCCCCGAGGCCTCGGCCGCCGGCTCGCCGGCCACCTCCGCCGACCGGGCGGCGGCCTCCCCCGCGACCGGCCCGGCGGCGCTCCCGGACTTGGCCCGCCCCGCCTCCACCGTCTCACGGACCGGAAGGTCGGAAAGCCAGAACCGCTGCAGCATGTGCCAGTCCTCCGGGTGCTCCCGGATCGCCTCCTCCCAGACCGAGGCCATCGCCTGCGTCATCGCCCTGGTCTTCTCCGCCCGGTCGCCCTCCGCCGGCACCGGCACCTCAGGATGGATCCGGCCCCGCAGCACCCGGCCCTCGTACCAGAGGGACACCGGCATCAGCGCCGCCCCGGTCCGCTGGCAGAGCGCCGCCGGACCGGCCGGCATCCGCGTCGCCTCACCGAAGAACGTCACCCCGATGCCCGCCTCCGAGAGGTCCCGGTCCCCCACCAGGCAGACCAGCTTCCCCGCCCGCAGCCGCCGCGCCAGCGTGCCCACCACGTTCACCGAGCCGCCGGTCAGCGCCAGCACCTCCATGCCCAGGCCCTCGCGGAACGCCACGAACCGGTCGAACAGCCGCTCCGGCTCCAACCGCTCCGCCACCGTCGTGAACGGGTATCCCAGGGAGGCCACCCAGGCCCCCGCGAGGTCCCAGTTGCCCATGTGCGGCAGCGCTATCACCGCGCCCCGACCGGAGTCCAGCGCCTCCTTCAGCTGCTCGAAGCCGTCCACCCGGACGTCCCGCAGCACCCGCTCGCGACCCCACACCGGCAGCCGGAACGACTCCTGCCAGTACCGCATGTACGAGCGCATGCCGGCCCGCGACAGCTCCCGCAGCCGGGCCTCGTCCGCCTCCGGGCACACCCGCAGCAGATTCGCCTCCAGTTGCAGCACCCGCTTGCCGCGCCGCCGCCACGCCGAGTCCGCCAGCCGGTCGAACAGCGCCCGCGCCGCGGACTCGGGCAGGTGCTTGAGCACCGCCCAGCCCGCCGCGTACGCCGAATACACCAGCCGGTCCACCAGCCGATCCACCAGTCGGTCCTTCACCTGCGGAACCGCCCCCTTCAGCTCCCGGCCGCCACGCGGTCCGCCTCGAACGCCTCACGGCGCACGGTCACCATCCGCTGGACCACCGTCACCAGACTTCCGACCGCCACCAGCCACAGCGCCACCGGCAGCAGCCACTCCACGTACGGCACGCCGAACGTGGCCAGACCCGCCACACCGGCCGCCACCAGGCTGATCACCAGCCGCTCGGCCCGCTCCACCAGCCCCGACACGTCGCACGGCAGCCCCTGGCTCTCGGCCCGCGCCTTGGTGTACGACACCACCAGGCCGCTCGCCAGGCAGAACACCGCCACGGCGCACAGCAGGTCGTTGTCACCCTTGCCCGCGTACCACATCGCCATGCCGCCGAAGATCGCCGCGTCCGCGACCCGGTCCAGCGTCGAGTCCAGGAACGCGCCCCACCTGCTGGACCGCCCCAGCTGCCGCGCCATGTTCCCGTCCACCAGGTCCGAGAAGATGAACAGCGTGATCGTGATGGTGCCCCAGAAGAACTCCCCGCGCGGGAAGAACACCAGTGCGCCCGTCACCGAACCGGCCGTGCCGACCAGCGTCACGGTGTCCGGGCTCACACCCAGCCGGATCAGGAACGCGGCGAACGGGGTCAGGACACGTGTGAAGAAGGCACGCGCGTATTTGTTGAGCATGGCCTTCCTGACCGCTCCGATCTCCCTGGTACCCGCCTGCGGCGCGGAGCGCGGCAGACCACCGGACGGATCAGCCGATCCGGCGCACCCATGGTAGCCACGCCCGCCGACACTCCTCGCCCACGCACCACCCGGCCGTGGCTCGCGCGCCCCCTCGATCCCCCGCACCTAGACTCTTACCGACAGCCTCGGCGCCACGGGAGGAGACCCCGATGCCCGACCGCAGCACCGCACGGGCCGGCCAGGCCCCCGCCGTCGCCGGACCGCACGACCTGCGCAACGTCGTCCTGATCGGCTGCGCCGGCGTGGGGAAGACCACCCTCGCCGAGTCCCTCGCCTTCGCCGCCGGCGCCGTCGGCCGCCCCGGCAAGGTCGCCGACGGCACCACCGTCTCCGACCACGAGGCCGTCGAGCACCAGCAGCAGCGCTCCGTCCAGCTGTCCGTGCTCCCCCTCGAATGGCACGGCGTCAAGATCAACCTGATCGACCCGCCCGGCCACCCCGACTTCGCCGCCGACCTGCGCGCCGCCCTGCACGCCGCCGACGCCGCCGTCTTCGTGGTCTCCGCCACCGACCCCGTCACCGCCCCCACCCGGGCCCTGTGGCGCGAGTGCGCCGCCGAGAACATCCCGCGCGCCATCGCCGTCGCCAAGCTCGACATCGCCCGCGGCAGCCTCGACGACATCCTCACCGCCTGCCACGACGCCTTCGACCTGGGCCCCGACACCCTCCGGCCGCTCTTCCTCCCCGTCCACCACGACGGGCACCCCGACGGCAGCGTCGACCTCCTCACCGGCCACACCTACGGCCGGGCCGAGCCCCTCCCCGACACCGGGCCCGCCCGCGAGAGCCTCGTCGAAGCCATCTCCGGCCAGGACGACAGCCTCATGGAGCAGTACCTGGCCGGCGAGGCCCCCGACACCGACTCCCTCGAAGCCGGCATGCGCCGCGAAGTCCTCGCCTGCACCCTCCACCCCGCCGTCCCCACCAGCGAGCACGGCCTCGGCGCCACCGAACTCCTCGACCTCATCACCACGGCCTTCCCCGACCCCACCGAACGCACCCGCCCCGCCCCCGTCTGCGACCCCGACGCCCCCCTCGCCGCCCAGGTCGTCCGCGTCACCGGCGACGCCTACGTCGGCCGGGTCAGCCTGCTGCGCGTCTACGCCGGCACCCTGCGCCCCGACACCCGCATCCGCCTCACCGGCCCCGAGCACCCCGCCGACCAGGACGCCGAGGAACGCGTCACCGCCCTCACCAGCCCCTTCGGCAAACTCCAGCGCCCCGTCCCGCACGCCGTCGCCGGCGATCTCGTCTGCGCCGCCAAACTCACCACCGCCCGCGCCGGCGACACCGTCCAGGAACCCGGCCACACCGTCGAACTCGACACCTGGACCCTCCCCGACCCCCTCCTGCCGATCGCCGTCGAGGCCCACAGCAAGGCCGACGACGACAAGCTCTCCCAGGCCCTCGCCCGGCTCGCCGCCGAGGACCCGGCCCTGCGCCTCGAACAGAACGCCGACACCCACCAGCTCGTCCTCTGGTGCACCGGCGAGGCCCACGCCGACGCCGTCCTCGACCGGCTCCGCAACCGGCACGGCGTCCACGTCGACACCGTGCCGCACAAGGTCGCCCTGCGCGAGACCTTCGGCACCGCCGCCGCCGGCCACGGACGCCTCGTCAAGCAGTCCGGCGGCCACGGCCAGTACGCCATCTGCGAGTTGGAGGTCGAACCCCTCCCCGCCGGCTCCGGCTTCGAGTTCCAGGAGCACGTCGTCGGCGGCGCCGTCCCCAAGCACTTCATCCCCTCCGTCGAGAAGGGCGTCCGCGCCCAACTCGCCAAGGGCGTCGCCACCGGCCACCCGCTCGTCGACATCCGGGTCACCCTCACCGACGGCAAGGCGCACTCCGTCGACTCCTCCGACTCCGCCTTCCAGAACGCCGCCGCCCTCGCCCTGCGCGACGCCGCCGGACACGCCGTCATCCGGCTGCTCGAACCCGTCGCCGCCGTCAGCGTCCTGCTCCCCGACGACTACCTCGGCGCCGTCCTCGGCGACCTCTCCGCCCGCCGCGGCCGCGTCCTCGGCACCGAGACCGCCGGCACCGGCCTCACCCTGCTGCGCGCCGAGGTCCCCGAACTCGAACTCGCCCGCTACCCCGTCGACCTGCGCTCGCTCACCCACGGCACCGCCGAGTTCAGCCGCGCCCACCTGCGCCACGAACCGATGCCCGCCGCAGTCGCCGCCCGGTACGCCGACCAGGACTAGGGCCTTTTCGGCGCGCGGGCCGTCAGCGCCGCGGCAGCGCGCAGGCCGGCGTCCCGCCCGGCATCCGGTGCCGGTTCCGCGCCACCCACCGGTAGGCCAACGCCGCCACCGGCCGCACCGGCGCCAGCGCCAGCACCCCGCCCAGGTACGCCCACGCGCCGCCCGACCGCATCAACAGCCGGGCCACCGCCTGCGCCCCGCCGTACACCCGGCCCGCCGGTGTCACCCACAGCACTTCGCGCTCCGCGCGCTCCCAGGACACCTCCCCGCGCCCCCCGGCGACGGCGTCCAGCCCCGCCAGGTCCGCGAACTGGAACGGCACCGCCTCCCAGCCGCCCGAGGCCAGCGTCTGCCGCAGATAGCGCTCCGCCCAGGTCGCGCACGTCGTACAGAACGCGCAGTCCCCGTCGAAGACCAGAACCGGATCCGTCAGCGCATCGCTCTCCATGCCGCCCATCGTGCCCCATCCGGCCCGGCCGGCGGCCCCCGGGGCGCGTCGAACAGCCGAAACGTGGGCATCATGCCCCACGGGCCCGGCGTGGCCCGTTCGTGACGGCACTTCAGACGATCATGCCCGCACCGGTACCCCGGCGCGGTACCCTGCCGCAGGACAAGGGGAGGAGGGGACGCCACCGTGACCACACTCGACATGACCCCGGGTGCGCAGATACCCCGGACCGACGCCGGCCCGCAGACCGCCGGCACCCAGGCGCTCTCCTCGGCCGCGTACCGGGACGGCAAACTCACCGAGGACGCCGGCAAGCTCGACGGAGCCACCGCGAAGAAGGGCCGCTTCGCCCTCTTCGCCCCCAACTTCGGCGAGGCCTTCAGCAAGGCGCTCATCTCCCGCGCGCTCGGCGGCGACCGCAAGCCCCTGGTGCCCTCCTTCGGCGTCGACACCCGCCAGGTCGTCGAGCACTGCCTCGCCGCCGAGGAGGTCCGCAAGGGCCGCGACCGGCAGCTGTCCACCATCTCCGTCGTCACCGGCCTGCTCTGCCTGCCCGGCACCCTGATCTGGCTCGGCGCCTTCCAGCTCCGCGCCTGGCTCAAGCGCGACAACCCCAAGAACGCCGGCGCGTACGGGGCCGTCGTCCTCGCCCTCGCCGCCGCCCTCGCCGTCCTGCTCGCGATCAAGCCCCCGGCCGGCGGCATCCTCGGCCTCTACCTGCGGGTCGTCATGCTCGCCCCGGTCATCGGCTGGTACCTCGCGAAGCGCATCGTCGTCCGCACCGCCGTCGACCTGCGCGCCCGCTGGCTGCAACTCGTCGAGGGCAACGCCGTCGCCGCGACCGTCCCGATGGCCGTCCCCCGCGACGACCTCGACAAGAAGGCCGCCGACCTGCGGGCCAAACTCGGCCGACTGGAATCCGAGCAGGAGACCAACGTCCAGCACTACGCCGGCCCCAAGGGCATCCTCGGCGCCGGCCGCCGCTGGGGCGAGTGGAAGCTCATCGACACCCTGCGCCCCGCCGAGGGCCAGATCGACTTCCGCCAGTTCCACCCCTGGGACCTCGTCCGCAAGATCTCCGGCCACCTCAAGGCCCTCGGCATCAGCGAGGTCGCCGCCAGCGGCATCCCCGACGTCCGGGTCAAGCAGTGGGTGGTCTTCGAGGTCGGCGAGAGCGCCGACGAGATCAGCCGCCCCGGCAGCGCCGACATGGACGGCGACCACATGCGCGACTTCGCCGTCCAGGCCATCGCCGACAAGCAGACCTTCACCGGCGGCCCCCGGCACTACCTCGCCACCCAGTTCATCACCCACGACGGCAAGCTCGTGCTGACCTTCACCGTCACCGTGATACTGCTCGCCAACACCCTCAACATCACCGTCGCCGGCTACGCCCTCGGCCCGATCAACGGCTACTTCTTCGACAAGCCCAAGGACAAGGAGAAGTCGGTCGCCAAGACCGTGCGGTTCTGGGAGGAGCGCACGGTCAAGCTCCCGCTGATCGACAACGACGAGGTCGTCCGGCAGGCCGTCCGCGCCCCCTTCTACCGGATGCCCGGCCTGCTCTCCTGGCTCGGCGGCGGCCTCGGCCTGCCCGAGCCCTTCGGCCTCCGGCACATCTGGGCCGGCCCGCCCTGGGGCACCCGCAGCATGGCCGACAACGCGCTCAACGTCTCGCACCCGGTGATCGGCGCCGTCCACACCGCGACGATGGAGTTCCTCGCCGAGCACGACCTCGACACCGAGCGCGCCTTCAAGGGCCGCGCCGCCGGCCTCAAGGCCGAGGCCCAGGGCAGCCGGCCGTTCAAGGTCGACCAGTACGACGCCTGACCGTGCCTGACCGCGCCCGACCGGCCCGCGACAGACGGAAGGGCCCCCGCCGACTCGCGTCGACGGGGGCCCTTCGGCGTCCTTCCGGTCAGCCCACCCGGTCAGCCCGCCGGCCAGGCCTCGGACAGCATCTTCCGGGTGTCCGCCAGCAACTGCGGCAGCACCTTGGTGTGGCCGACCACCGGCATGAAGTTGGTGTCCCCGCCCCAGCGCGGCACCACGTGCTGGTGCAGGTGCGCCGCGATACCGGCCCCGGCCGCCGTCCCCTGGTTCATGCCGATGTTGAAGCCGTGCGCACCCGAGGCCGCGCGCAGCGCCGTCATCGCCTTCTTGGTGAACACCGCCAGCTCGGCCGTCTCCGCCTCGTCCAGCTCGGTGTAGTCCGCCGCGTGCCGGTACGGGACCACCATGAGGTGGCCGCCGTTGTACGGGTACAGGTTGAGCACCGCGTACACGGCGCTCCCGCGCGCGACGACCAGCCCGTCCTCGTCGCTCAGCGACGGGATCGAGCAGAACGGACAGTCGTCGGGAGCCGGGCCGGTGGGCTTGTTCTCGCCCTGGATGTAGGCCATCCGATGGGGGGTCCACAGGCGGCGGAAGCCGTCCGGCTCCCCGACGCCCCGCTGCAGTTCCGGCTCAGTCGTCATGCTGATCAGCATATTCGCCCGACCGTGGATGCAAAGCCGCGCGGGGCGGACTCCCGAAGGAGCCCACCCCGCGAACCGCGCACCGGCGACGGCGTCAGACCTGGATCCGGCGCTCCACCGCGTCCACGATCTCGGCGACCGCGGCGGCCAGCGGGACACCGTTCTTCTGCTCGCCGTTGCGGTAGCGGAAGGAGACCGCGCCCGCCTCGACGTCGTCGTTGCCCGCGATCAGCATGAACGGCACCTTGCTGCGCTGCGCGTTGCGGATCTTCTTCTGCATCCGGTCGTCCGAGGTGTCCACCTCGACCCGGATCCCGCGCTTCTTCAGCTCGGCCGCGACCTCCAGCAGGTACGGCACGTGCTCGTCGGTGATCGGGATGCCGGTCACGGTGACCGGGGCCAGCCACGGCGGCATGGCGCCGGCGTAGTGCTCCAGCAGCACCGCGAAGAACCGCTCGATCGAGCCGAACAGCGCACGGTGGATCATGACCGGCCGCTGGCGCGAGCCGTCCGCCGCCGTGTACTCCAGGTCGAAACGGACCGGCAGGTTGAAGTCCAGCTGGATGGTCGACATCTGCCAGGTGCGGCCGATGGCGTCCCGCGCCTGCACCGAGATCTTCGGGCCGTAGAAGGCCGCGCCGCCCGGGTCCGGGACCAGCGGCAGGCCCTGCTTCTCGGCCACGGCGGCGAGGACGGCGGTGGCCTCCTCCCACGTCTCGTCGTCACCGACGAACTTCTCCGGGTCCTTGGTGGACAGCTCCAGGAAGAAGTCGGTCAGGCCGTAGTCGCGCAGCAGGTTGAGCACGAAGGTGAGGGTCGAGTCGAGCTCGTCCGCCATCTGCTCGCGGGTGCAGTAGATGTGCGCGTCGTCCTGGGTGAAGCCGCGGGCGCGGGTCAGACCGTGCACCACACCGGACTTCTCGTACCGGTACACCGTGCCGAACTCGAACAGACGCAGCGGCAGTTCACGGTACGAGCGGCCGCGCGCGTCGAAGATCAGGTTGTGCATCGGGCAGTTCATCGGCTTGAGGTAGTAGTCCACGCCCTCGTCGAGCTGCATGGGCGGGTACATACCGTCCGCGTACCAGTCCAGGTGGCCGCTCTTCTCGAAGAGCTTCCCCTTGGTGGCGTGCGGGGTGTAGACGAACTCGTAGCCCTCCTCCTCGTGCCGGCGGCGCGAGTAGTCCTCCATGGCGCGGCGGATGATGCCGCCCCGGGGGTGGAAGACGGCGAGGCCGGAGCCGATCTCCTCGGGGATGGAGAAGAGGTCGAGCTCGTTGCCGAGCTTGCGGTGGTCGCGCTTGGCGGCCTCCTCCAGGAACTCCAGGTGCGCCTTGAGCTCGTCCTTGCTCGGCCACGCGGTGCCGTAGAGGCGCTGGAGCATCGGGTTGCGCTCGCTGCCGCGCCAGTAGGCGGCGGCCGAGCGCATGATCTTGAACGCCGGGATCATCCGGGTGCTCGGCAGGTGCGGGCCGCGGCAGAGGTCGCCCCAGCACAGCTCGCCGGACTTCGGGTCCAGGTTGTCGTAGATGGTGAGCTCGCCGGCGCCCACCTCGACGTCGGCGCCCTCGCCGGCGGTGGCGGCGGAGCCCTTGAGGCCGATCAGCTCCAGCTTGTACGGCTCGCCGGCGAGCTCCTCGCGGGCGGCCTCGTCGGTGACCACCCGGCGGGAGAACTTCTGCCCCCGCTTGATGATCTCCTGCATCTTCTTCTCGATGGCCTTGAGGTCATCGGGGTGGAACGGCTTCTCGACGTCGAAGTCGTAGTAGAAGCCGTCCTTGACCGGCGGGCCGATGCCGAGCTTGGCCTCCGGGAAGAGCTGCTGCACGGCCTGGGCCATGACGTGCGCGGTGGAGTGGCGCAGGATGTCCAGACCGTCGGGGCTGCCGATCGCGACCGCCTCGACCTCCTCGCCGTCCTGGACGACGTGGGCGAGGTCCTTGAGCTGACCGCCGACCCGGGCGGCGATGATCGAGCGGTCGTCGGCGAAGAGCTCGGCGGCCGTAGTGCCCGTGGTCACCACGCGCTCTTCCCGATCGGGTTCGCGGTTGATGATTACCCGGACGTCCGTCACCGGTCTCTCCTGACGTGCTGGATTCAGAGGACGCAGCACTGCGCTGCGCCTGACGATGGTACCGAGACCGGTGGCCCCACCGTCACCTCCGTACCCCGACTACGCCTCCCGCCCCTCCCCCAGCGACTTCAGCAGCCGCTCCCGCTCGGCGTCCTCCAGTCCGCAGGGCTCCAGACCGGTGGGCCGGGTGAGCCTGCGGAAGCCGCCGCGCCGTTCCAGCCGACCGCTGACCCGCACGGGGCTGCCGGCCAGGTGGGCCTCGGCGGCCAGCCGGTAGGCGGCGTCGGGCAGTCGGACCCTGACCTCGTCGACCTCGGCGCCGCCGAGCACCCGCAGGCGCACGCTGCCGGGCCCGGCAAGGTCGGCGCGCTTGAGGCGGACGACGAGGCCGACGACGGTGACGGCGACGGCGGGTTCGAGGCGTTCGAGCAGCTCGGCGGCCTCGGCGAGGGCGGGCAGGTCGCCGGGCGAGAACTCGACCGCGATCCGGCGGTCGCCGAAGCCGCCCGGGGTGCCGGCGGCGGCCGACCAGGCGACGGCGAACCGGCCGGCGGTGGCGCCGCGCACGAGCTCCCGGACGGCGTCGACCAGCTCGCGGCTGACGCCGGACAGGACGGCGTTCTCGAAGGCCTCGGCGCCGCCGCTCACCCGGCGGTAGTCGACGGCGTCGCGCAGCGCCTCCAGGGCGCGGACCAGGGTGGTGATCGCCGCCCGGCCCTCGGGGGCGGGGCTGTACGCGGTGAGGCCGGGGCCGTCGGCGACGACCAGGACGCGGTCGAGGAAGTCGCCGGCCCAGGCGTCCAGGCGGGCGCCGAAGTAGGCGGCCCGGGTGCGGCCGGCCTTGGCGCCGGCGGCGAGCATGGCACGGGCGGCGAGCCGGAGCCGTTCGGCGTCCTCCCAGGGCGTGGCGCCGGAGGCGGCGGCCCCGGGCGGTCCGGCCGGGTCGCGGCGCCACTGGAGCTCGTCGCCGGGGACGGCGAGGGCGAGCAGGATGGCGCGGGCGGACGGGCTGGCGGAGCGGGAGAGCGCGGTGACGGCGTCGGTGAGCAGGTCGACCGCGTCGTCGAAGCCGTCGCCGGCCGGGACGAGCAGGCTGACGCCCGGGTCGGTGCCCTCGGGGGGCGTCCAGCGCCCGTAGCGGGCGGAGGGTCCGCCGCGCCGGACCCAGCCGTGCCGGGCGAGCAGGGTGGCGAGCACCGCCGGGTCGACGGCGGCCGGGTCGGGCAGCGGTCCGCTGAGCGCGGGGACCGGCGGCGGCCGGTGGGGCAGTGTCATGGGGCGGGGCTCCTCCCGGCCGGGGGCCGGGCCGTCACGGGCTGCCGCCCGCGCCGACCCGGGCCATGATGTCGCACAGGGCGCGGTCGTCGAAGACCTTCGCGGTGGGGACACGGACGTTGGTCCGGCGCTGCCCGGTGACGGGGTGGCCGGCCAGGTTGACCCAGTAGCAGCAGTGCCGCAGTTCCAGGGCGTCGGGCCGGGCGGCGAGCCAGCGGTCGACCCGGCGGGGCAGCAGCATCACGACCAGGATCCGGGGCACGGCGACCCGGGGGCGGGCGAGCTTGCGCAGGTGGTCGTTGTCCAGGGTGAAGGAGAAGAACACGCCGCGCGGATCGGGCGCGATCTGCTGGGTGGCCTTCAGCTGGATCTTGACGGTGACCTCGTCGTCGACCTCGTGGCTGCGCGAGCCGTGGCTGACGTGCCAGTCGATGCCGTTGTCGGGGAACGGCTGGGAGAGCGAGCAGCCGGCCGCGGCGGCGACCGCGTGCAGATAGCCGACCTGGAGCGTCTCCATGCAGGCCGTCACCGCCAGATCGCCCCGCAGGACGGCCGCCGCCCCCTCGGGCTGCGGCTGCGTCAGCGCCATGACCGTCCGTCCTCCCCCGTCCCCCGGGCCGGTCCGGACTCGAACACGGCACCCGTGGGCAGGGTGCCCGGCCGGTGTCGCGCCAAACGGTTGAGGGGGCGTCAGGGGCGGGTATCACCCGGTCGGGAACGCGCTGTTTTCGAGGGGCAGTCATGCAGCAGCACTGGTTCACCGGCCCGCTCGCCTCCTTCGACACCGAGACCACCGGCGTGGACGTCGAGACCGATCGCATCGTCTCGGCCGCCCTGGTCGTCCAACCCGCCCCGGGCGCCGCCCCGATGGCGACCAGCTGGCTCGCCGACCCGGGCGTGCCGATACCCGACGGCGCCCGCGCGGTGCACGGCATCGACGACGCGAGGGTGCGGGCGTTCGGACGCCCGGCGCCGGCGGTGGTGGCCGAGGTGGCCGCCGCGCTGGCCGAACAGGCCCGGGCCGGGCGGCCGGTGGTGGTGATGAACGCGCCGTACGACCTGACGCTGCTGGACCGCGAGCTGCGCCGGCACCGGGGGACGTCGCTGGCCGAGGTGACCGGCCCGGCGGCGCTGCTGGTGCTGGACCCGCGGGTGCTGGACAAGCACGTGGACCGCTACCGCCGGGGCCGGCGGACGCTGACCGACCTGTGCGGGCACTACGGGGTGGAGCTGACCGGGGCGCACGACGCGGCGGCGGACGCGACGGCGGCCCTGGAGGTGGTGCGGACGATCGGCGCCCGGTACCCGGGGGCGCTGGGCGGGCTGACGGCGGCGGAGCTGCATCTGCGGCAGGCGGTCTGGCACGCGGCGCAGGCGCGGGGGTTGCAGGCCTGGTTCGACCGGTCGGGGGCGGACGAGCGGGTGGACCTGTCCTGGCCGATGCGGCCGGCCCGGTGCGGTTGCGGGCGTCGGCTGTCGCCGGACCACGAGTGCGAGGTGGCGGCGTAGGCGGTCCGGGGTCCGACGCGGCCTCGACGTCCACGAACGCCGCAGGCCCTGACCGGTATCCCGATCAGGGCCTGCGTGCTGTCCGGTGGGCGATACTGGGATCGAACCAGTGACCCCTTCGGTGTGAACGAAGTGCTCTCCCGCTGAGCTAATCGCCCGGGCAACGAGAAGAACTGTAGCACCATTCGGGGGGTGTCGTACAACTCGTTCGGGGAGCGCCACCCGACGCATCCGCAGAACTCGCGCTCCGCACGGAAGGTGACTGAGCCTCAGCGTATTCCCCGACACTGTTTCACCGGATTGCGGAAATACATGTGAGGCCCAGCCGATAATCGGCTGGGCCTCACATATCACAATGCATTCCGGTGGGCGATACTGGGATCGAACCAGTGACCCCTTCGGTGTGAACGAAGTGCTCTCCCGCTGAGCTAATCGCCCGGGTGCAGGGAAAACATTACCGCATCCCGGAGGGTGCTCCGAACCCGCTCCGCCCCCGGCACCGCACCCGCTCCCCCGGCGACGCCGTCACCCGGACGGCCCCGCCCGGAGGACCGGCGGACGGCTCAGTCCTCGTGGATCTTCCAGGGCATGACCAGCCCGTACTTCCACAGGTACCAGCCGCCGAGCGCCGCGATCAGCGCCAGGCCGATCGCGGTGAGGGTCAGGTTGCGGCGCCGGACCTTCGGGTCCAGGGCCTTCTGGGCGGCCTCGGCCACCTTGCGGCGGGTCCAGCGCAGCGCCAGCTGGGCCCAGACGAACTCGGTGGCCCAGACGCCCATGCCGAGGAAGATGACCACCCAGCCGGGGCCGGGCAGCGGCAGCATGATCACGCCGAGCACCACGACCGCGAGGCCGACCAGGAAGACGGCCACCTGCCAGCTCAGGTGCAGCGGGCGGGAGCGGCGGATGAAGAGCGGGGCCCGCGAGCCGAGCGGCTTGCCGCCGTCCGCCCCCTCCCCGCCGGGCTCCCCGCCCCCGTCGTCCGCCCCCGTCGGCACCCCCGTGTCGTCCGGCACGATCCCGTCCTCCGTTCCGGTGTTCCCGGCCGCGTCACCGCGTGCCTTGTCGCTTCGCACAGTCATGCCAGGAAACTAACCGAGAAGGGCCCAGGTAATCGCCCGGCGGCCGGTCTGTGGCGATTCCGCAATGCGCCGTAAGGGGTACGACTCGCGCCCGAATCGGGACAGAGGGGTTTACATCGGTCGTAGAGGTGGGATGGTCCGTTCGCCGACGTGCGATTCCCCGAGCGCACACTGAGCGAAAGGCCATGGCGCTTATGAACACCACGGTCAGCTGCGAGCTGCACCTGCGCCTCATCGTGTCCAGCGAGTCCTCACTGCCCGTCCCCGCGGGCCTGCGCTACGACACCGCCGACCCCTATGCCGTGCACGCCACGTTCCACACCGGCGCCGACGAGACCGTGGAGTGGGTGTTCGCCCGAGATCTCCTTGCGGAGGGGCTGCACCGACCCACCGGTACCGGCGACGTCCGGGTCTGGCCGTCGCGCAGCCACGGGCAAGGGGTGGTCTGCATCGCCCTGAGCTCTCCGGAAGGAGAAGCCCTGCTGGAGGCCCCGGCCCGGGCGCTTGAGTCGTTCCTCAAGCGGACGGACGCCGCCGTGCCCCCCGGCACCGAACACCGTCACTTCGACCTCGACCGGGAGCTGTCCCACATCCTCGCCGAAAGCTGACCCCGCCAGGGAGGCGGTCACGCCCCGCTTGTCGGCGGGGTCGTAGCCCCTGCCGTCACCGCAGCCGTCCTACTCGGGGGCACGGCAGCAGACTCAGCCGCGTACGACGCGGTCTCGGGGCCGGTGATGAAACGGTTCACCCGTACCGGGGTGGGCCCGCAGCACCGCACGCGCCCGGCATCGGAGCCGGCCATCCCACGGGTGGCCGGCCTCGCTGCCGGGCGCGACCGTTTTTACCGGGCTCGACCTTTGCCGGGCTCGACCTTTGCCGGACTCGACCGCTTTCCCGGGCGGACGGCACCGGAGCACGGCATCCTGGAGGAAGCTCCGTACGAACTGACGAAATCCGTACGTATCTTCGAAGCAAGCCACCACCGGACCCCTCGCCGCCCCGGTAGGGTCTGGGAATGACCCGTAGTCGCGGGGTGCCCACGGCCCCCTACGCCTCCGCACGAGGAGCCTCCAGGTGCTGATCACCCATGACACCGAGTGCGCCCTCAGCATCCTCGTCGAGCTGCTCAACACCGCACCCGAGGTGTGCGGCACCGAGCTGCTGCCCGACACCGCCGCGCTCGACGCCTTCGTGGTCCGGCAGGAGATCAGCGAGGTCGACTCGCTCACCGACGACGACCTGCGCCAGGTGCAGGAACTGCGCTCCCGGCTGCGCGAGGTCTTCGGCACCGATTCCACCGAGGAGGCCGCCGAGCTGGTGAACGCCCTGGTCGCGGCGGCCGGGACGACACCCCGGCTGACCAACCACGACCACCACGGGTGGCACATCCACTACTTCGCGCCGCACGCCGCCCTCGGCGACCACCTGGCCGCCGAACTGGGCATGGCGCTGGCGTTCATCCTCACCGCGGGCGAGCGCGAGCGGCTGCGCCGCTGCGAGGCACCGGACTGCGCGCGGATCTTCGTCGACCTCTCGCGCAACCGTTCACGCCGCTACTGCGACAGCCGGACCTGCGGGAACCGGCTGCACGTGGCCGCGTACCGGGCCCGCCAGCGCTCGGCGGACGCGGTGACCCCGGCCTGACCGGCCTGAGCCGCCGGGGACGGGGGCCGGGGCGGGGCGCTCAGATGCCGCGCCGGCGCAGGATCTCCTCGATGTCGGCGAACTCGTCGAGACCGTCGCCGCCCTTGCCTCCCTTGCCTCCCTTCCCTGCCTTCCCGGCCTTGCCCGCCGCGGCCTGCTCGGCCGGCTTGGCCTGCGCGGCCTCGCGGGTGCGCTGCGGGGCCGGTTCGGCGGCGGGAGCCACGGCCGGACGGGCCGGGGCGGGCCCGGCGGCCGGACGGGCCCCGCTCCCGCCGGTCACCGCTCCGCGGCGGCCCACCCAGCGGGTGGTGACCAGCAGACCGGCCGAGACGGCCAGCAGCACGATGCCGGTCCACACCCGGGGATCGAGGACGAGCTTGGTCGCCCAGTCGGCGAGCTCGTCGCCGATGGTCCGGGCCACCGGGAACAGGCCGGTCAGGTAGAGGCCGACGGGCAGCAGCGCGACGGCGAACCAGCGGGTCGCGGAGAGGAAGCGCCGGCGGTAGGCCCGCAGGCCGGCCACGGCCACTCCCGCCGCGCTGAGCGCGATACTGACCGCCGCCGTCAGCACGGCCGCCTCCCCTCGCCCGGCGCCGCCGCCCTCGCTGGGCGGGCCGGGACGGTGCTCGTCGGGCTGGTGCTCATCAGGACGGTGCTCGTCGGGCTGTTATTGGTCGGGATGCTGCCGGTCGGGCTCGTCGCGGCCGCCACCGCCGCCGTCGCCCCTCCCGTCGGACTGATCATTTCCGCGGACCTCCCGTCGCTCCGGTCTGGCCGGGCCCGGCCGCCGGAACGGCGCACGGCCCACAGATGAAACACTGAAGGCATGATCGAAGGTTCCCTCCCCCGTCTCGAGTTCTGGTGCGAGCTCCAGTGCCCGGACTGCCGCACCGCTCTCGACGACGTCCGCGCGCTGCGCGCCCGCTACGGCGACGCCCTGTCGATCGAGCTGCGGCACTTCCCGCTGGAGAAGCACAAGCACGCCTACGCCGCCGCCGAGGCCGCCGAGGAGGCGTTCTCCCAGGGCCTGGGCTGGCCCTTCGTCGAGGCGCTGCTGGCCCGGGTCGAGGACCTGGAGGCGCGCGGCACCGAGGTGCTGCTGGAGGTCGCCCGCGAGGTCGGGGTGGACGTCGAGGAGGTGGACACCGCGCTGGTGGACGGCCGGCACATGCTGACCGTGGACGCCGACCAGGCGGAGGGCCGGGCGATCGGCGTCAAGGGCACGCCGACCTATGTGATCGGCGGGCAGCGGTTCGACGGCGGGCAGAGCCAGGACGGGCTGCTGGACCGCATCGTCGCCGCCGTCGAGGCCGCCAGGGCCTCCTGACCCGGGCCCGGTTCACCGGCTTTCAGCGGCTCACAGGAGCGGCTTGCCGTAGACCCGGTTGGTGACCCGGTAGCCGAGCGACTCGTACAGGCGGATCGCGACCTCGTTGCCGCTGAAGACGTTCAGCCCGAGGTCGCGGACGCCGGCGGCGAGGCACTCGCGCTCGGCGACCCGCATCAGCGTCCGCCCGTGACCGTGCCCCCGGTGGGCGTCGGCCACCTCGACCACCATGACCCAGCCGAGCGGGGCGCCGTCGGACAGCTCGCGCAGGCGCAGCGCCAGCCAGAGCGAGCCCAGCGGCTCCTCGCCCGTCCCGAGGAGGCGGCGCAGCGCGACGCCCGGGGTGCCGGCGCCCTGCGGCAACAGCGTCAGATGGTCGGCCTCGGCCTTGGCGCGGGCCTGTTCCTCGCCGAGCCCGGAGGCCAGCAGGTCACGCAGGTAGCCGGCCTTGGCCTCGGCCAGCCAGGCCGGGAACTCGGCGGCGCCGATCGGGCGCGCGGCGACGCCGCCCGGCAGCGCGGGCGGCCCGTCGAGCCGCTTGATCATGTTCCGCATCCGCTCGGTGTAGCCGAGGGTCGCCGCGAGCGAGCGGGCGACCCGCGCGGTCTCCGGGATGTCGGCGTCGACCCGGATGCAGCCCCAGCCGCGCAGCACCTCCTCGGCGGCCAGCGCGCCGATCGTCCCGCGCCCCCGGCCGCGTCCGCTGTGCACCTCCAACTCGGCTATCTCACCCCAGAGTTGGTCGCCGCGCGGGACGGCGGTGGTGCGCAGCCCGCCGACTTGGCGGCCGTTGACGCAGATCTGCCAGCGTCTGGTGCGGCCGCCCGCGGCGGTGGGGGTCTCCGGGCTCTCGGGGCGCAGGGTGATGGTCATGTCGAGGTCCCTTCCCCGCCGTCCGGGTCTTCTACCGGTCGGGACGCCGGAGCCCCCGCCGGGCATTCCCGCGACGGGGGCTCGGGCGCCCGGCCCGGGGCCGGCTCCGTTGGGGGCCAGGGCCCGTCTTCAGACCCCCGTCGTCCGCCCGGAGGGCGGGCGGGGCGGCGTTGATGGGCCCCTCCTGCCCGTGGGCGGGCAAGGAGGGAGCGTGCATCGGCGGCGCCGAGGAGGGAGTCCATGCGGTGGGGGCACCTCCCGGCCGGAGGCTGGGGGCCATCGGCGACTGACGAGAAGCCGTCGAGGTGCGTGCCCCGGCGTCAGCCCGCAGGCGGGGGTCTGAAGACGGGCCCTAGGGGTCGAGGTCGTCGCCGCTGCGCTGGGTGAAGGTCGCCATGGCCTTGAGGGTGACCGGGCCGGGGCCGGCGAGCTCGTGGTCGTCGACCCGGGTGACGGCCTGGACGTCGCGCAGGGTGGAGGTCAGGAAGATCTCGTCGGCCTCGCGGAGGGCGTCGAGCGGCAGGTCGGCCTCCTCGGCGCCGCACCAGTCGACGACGAGCTGCCGGGTGATGCCGGCCAGGCAGCCGGAGGAGAGCGGCGGGGTGAGCAGCCGGCCGCCGAGGACGACGAAGACGTTGGAGCCGGTGCCCTCGCAGAGCCGGCCCGCGGTGTTGGCGAAGAGCGCCTCGGAGGCCCGGGCGCGGTGGGCGGCGGCGAGGGCGACGACGTTCTCGGCGTACGAGGTGGTCTTGAGGCCGGCGACGGCGCTGTGCTCGTTGCGGCGCCAGGGGACGACGGCGACGGCGGTGGTGTCGGGTCGGCGGGCGGCGGTGCCGAGGGAGGCCACCAGGGTGGGGGCTTCGTCGCCGCGCTCGGAGCCGAGCGGCGCGGTGCCGCCGGTGTAGGTGACGCGCAGGCGGCCGAGCGGCATCGGGTTGGCGGCGAGGACGGCGGCGCAGGCCTCGCGGACCCGGTCGTGGTCGGGGTCGGGCAGGCCGAGGCCGCGGGCGGAGCGGGTGAGCCGGTCGAGGTGGCGGGTGAGGGCGAAGGCCGTGCCGTCGACGGCCTTGAGGGTCTCGAACACGCCGTCGCCGGTGGTGAGTCCGTGGTCGAGGACGGACAGGGCCGGGTCCGCGGAGTCGACGAGGGTGCCGTTGACCCAGCTGGTGGTCGGGTGCTGCATCGCGGGGTGCTCCTCGCGGGGACGGGCACGGGCCGACCCGGTCCGGTGGCGGCGCCGGGTCGGGCCCGTGTCGGGTTCAGTCGGGTTCAGTCGGTGTCGGGGTGGGGCCCGGCACCCGACGCTATCGCGACCAGGCGGGCCGCCTTCAGTTCGGTTTCCGCCCATTCCCGGTCGGGGTCGGAGTCCCAGGTGATGCCGGCGCCGGTGCCGAAGCGCAGTTCGGGCGCCGCCGGGTCGGTCCGGTCGATCCAGAACGTGCGGATGCCGACGGCGAGTTCGGCCTCGCCGCGGTCGGCGTCGACCCAGCCGACGGCGCCGCAGTAGGGGCCGCGCGGGGCGGTCTCCAGGGCCTCGATGATCCGCAGGGCGCTGGACTTGGGGGCGCCGGTGACCGAGCCGGGCGGGAAGGTGGCGGTGAACAGTTCGGGCCACCCGGCGTCCTCCCGCAGGGTGCCCTCGACGGTGGAGACCAGGTGGACCAGGCCGGGGTGCTTCTCGACCGCGCACAGGTCGGGCACGGTGACGGTGCCGGTGGCGCAGACCCGGCCGAGGTCGTTGCGGACCAGGTCGACGATCATCACGTTCTCGGCGTGGTCCTTGTCGAGCAGGTCGTGCTCGGTGCGGCCGGTGCCCTTGATCGGGCCGGAGGAGACGGTGCGGCCGGCGCGGCGCAGGTAGAGCTCGGGCGAGGCGGTGGCGATCTCCACCCCGTGGCCGGGCAGCCGGATAGTTCCGGCATGGGGGGCGGGGTTGCCGTGGGCGAGCAGGCCGGTGAGCGCGTCGATGTCGGAGCGGTCCGGGTCGGGCAGTGGCGCGGAGAGCACCCGGCAGAGGTTGGCCTGGTAGACCTCGCCGGTCGCGATGTGCTCGCGGATCCGGCGCACGCCCGCGGTGTAGGCGGCGCGGTCGAGCGAGCTGCGCCAGCCGCCGGCGGACGGGCCGAGCCAGCCGGCGCCGGAGGGCGGGGCGGGGGCCGGGCGGACGTCGTCGAAGCGGGCGCAGGTGAGCCGGCCCTCGAAGTCGTGGACGACGGCCCACCAGCCGGTGGAGTCCAGCGCGGCCGGGTCCGAGGTGATGTCGCGCAGTCCGGTTGCGAGACGGCCGCCGAAGCGGGCGAGGGGCTGCGGGGGGACGGGGTGGCCGGACACGGTTCTCCTGCACAGGGGCTTTGCGCGGTTGCGGTGCCTGAAGTGTAGGTCGAGGGGAGTAAGCAGAGTCGGGCGTCGCGCGGGCGTACGCGGGGTGACCTGCGGGTGTCACTCAGGGTGTCCCGCCGCCCCCGGCACCTCCGTCCGGGCCGGTCGGGCCCGGGGCGGCGGGGGAGCCCCGGGCGGCGACGCGGCGGGCACGCTGCGGGAACGGATTTTTAGCTGGCCCGGGAATCCGCTAGAGTTCAACACGTCGCCAGGGAGCGCGGCCGGGAAACCGGTGAAGATCCCCAGGAGACAGGCGGACGTGGCTCAGTTGGTAGAGCATCACCTTGCCAAGGTGAGGGTCGCGAGTTCGAATCTCGTCGTCCGCTCGGTGAAGGACAGTGTAAGATCGTCCTTCTAGTGTTGCCTGGTGGAGTGGCCGAGAGGCGAGGCAACGGCCTGCAAAGCCGTGTACACGGGTTCAAATCCCGTCTCCACCTCCAAGAGGATCACCCGGTTCCACCGGGTGGCCTTCTCGCGCGATTAGCTCAGCGGGAGAGCACTACCTTGACACGGTAGGGGTCACTGGTTCAATCCCAGTATCGCGCACGTCAGGCCCTCAGGGGTCTGCTGCAGAACCGCCTTACCAGGCGCGATTAGCTCAGCGGGAGAGCACTACCTTGACACGGTAGGGGTCACTGGTTC
>NZ_JBHSOF010000008.1:173321-175333 GCF_042656005.1 Kitasatospora misakiensis
AATCCCAGTATCGCGCACAGTGACGGCCGGGGGCGCGACTCGTAGGAGTCGCGGCCCCGGCCGTTTTGGCGTGCTGCCCGGTGCCCGCCGCGTTTCTCGGTCGGCCGCGGGTTTCGGAGGCCGGTACGGGTGCTGGGGAACGGAAGAGCCGCGTACGGTCGCCCTCACCGACGTCCGTACGCGGCGTCTCCGCCTGCCGGGGCGCTCTGCGCGCCGCTCTCGCCCGTCCGCGAGTTTTCGCGGCGGCGGCCTCCCCGGCGGCACTGGCTCCCCGTCCCCAGGGGATCAGTGCCGGCTTGATGTGGCTCAGTGACCGATCAACTCGGCCACCGCCTGGGCCTGGTTCGCCATCTGCTCCCAGCCGCCGAACAGGACGGCCAGCAGCACCGCGCAGGGCAGCGCCATGGCCAGCGCGACGGCCGGGTGCCTGGTCGGCTCCGCGGCCTTCGGCTGAGTGAAGGCCGGGCGACGGCGGCGGGAGGTGGATCCCGTGGGCTGCGGTGCCATGCCCTGACTCCTGACTCGTGAGTGCGGCCGGTGACGGATGCTGGAAGGGTGGTGCACGTGGGCGCGGTGGACGGCTTACCTCGGGGGACGAGCTCCCCGTCCACCGCTGAGAACAACGGTATGGCGTGAGGGGGTTGGCGGACGTCATGCCGTCGTACTGTTCTCCGGGCCTCCCGGAGGATGACGATGGGACCTGCGGACTACTACCGCAGGGGGAGACCCCCGCCGGGCGGCCCCCGGGGGAACCCTGAGAGGCGACCCCGAGAAACGATTCGGCACCCCGCCGGCCCATGGTCGGCCCACGGTCAGACCATGGTCGGTCCAAGATCCGACAATCGGACGGTGGCTTCAGGTGTTGCGTATCAGCACACCGCAGCGGGCAGTCCGTAAGCTGTGCCGGACAGGAACTGACGACGCCCCACCCGACGGGGCCTCACCGACAGTCTGACGGGGAAACGGGAATGACGATGATGCGGCTGAGGCGTGAGGACCCCCGCATCGTCGGGCCGTACCGGCTGCACCGGCGGCTGGGAGCCGGCGGCATGGGCGTGGTCTACCTCGGCTCGGACCGCCGGGGGCAGCGCGTCGCGCTCAAGCTGATCCGGGCCGAACTGGCCGAGGACGTCGAGTTCCGCACCCGCTTCGCCCGCGAGATCGCGGCCGCGTCCAGGATCCGGGGCGGCTGCACCGCGCGCGTCATGGGCTCCGACATCGAGGCCGACCGGCCCTGGCTGGCCACCGCGTACGTCCCCGGGCCGTCCCTCTACAAGCGGGTCGGCGACGAAGGGGTGCTGGGGTGGCCCGAGGTCGCCCGGATCGGGGCCGCGCTGGCCGACGGACTGGTCAAGGTGCACGAGGCGGGCGTCGTCCACCGGGACCTCAAGCCGTCCAACATCCTGCTCTCGCCCCGCGGGCCGCGCATCATCGACTTCGGCATCGCCTGGTCCCGCGGGGCCAGCACGCTCACCCACGTCGGCACCGCCGTCGGCTCCCCCGGCTTCCTCGCCCCCGAGCAGGTCCGGGGGGTCGCCGTCACGCCCGCGACCGACGTCTTCGCCCTCGGCGCGACGCTCGCGTACGCGCTCACCGGGGACACCCCGTTCGGCTCGGGAGCCTCCTCCGAGGTGATGCTCTACCGCGTCGTCCACGAGGAGCCCGACCTCTCCGCGGTACCGGCGCAGCTGGCGCCGCTGATCGGGGCCTGCCTGGCCAAGGAGCCCGCCGAGCGGCCCGGGGCGGCGGCCCTGCACGAGCGGCTGAACGAACTGGCCATCCGGGGCGCGGCGGGCCCCGCCGGTGGCGCGGCCGGCTCCGGCGGCGGGTCGGGAGGCGGATCGGGCGGCGGCTCCGGCGGGCATTTCGGGCGGGGCCGCAGTGCGGGGGCGCGCGGCGAGGCGGCCGGGCGGGAGGACCTCGCCGGGCGGGCCGGCGCCGTGCCCGGAGCGGCCGGTGGCCCCGGCGGGGGCCGGGCGGGCGCCGTCCGGGGCGCCGAGGGACGGCCCGGG
>NZ_JBHSOF010000009.1:0-173558 GCF_042656005.1 Kitasatospora misakiensis
GGCGGCGGGTGCGGCGGGCGCGACGGGCCTGCCGGGGCGCCGGGGCCGGGGCGGGGGCCGGCGCCGGGGCGGGGGCCGCCGCGCCGGGCAGGCTGAGGACCATGCCCGGCACCACGACGTCCGGGTCGGTGAGCCGCTCACCGTCCGGCGCCTGGACCCCCCGGTTCGCCTCGAACAGCTTCGGCCAGGCCTCCGCGTCGCCCAGCTCGCGCTCGGCGATGGCCGACAGGCTGTCGCCGAGCCGCACGGTGACGGTGCCGCCGCCGGCACCCGCGCCGGAGCCCTGGGCCGCACCGCCGGCCGGGCCGGTCTGCGGCGCGCCCTCAGGAGCGGGAGCGGGGGCGGGCGCGGGGGCCGGGGTCGCCCCGTCGGGCTTGGCGTCGGCCGGCATGACGAGCTTCCAACCGGGCTGGATCGGCCGGTCCGCGTCGAAGCGGATGCCCGCATCGTCCATCACCCGACCGTCGTTGAGCTTGGCGATCTCCAGCCAGCGTTCGCCGGAGCCGAGTTGGCGCTCGGCGATCGACCAGAGGCTGTCGGCCGGCCGGCTGTCCCGGACGGTGTAGGTGGCCTGCTGGTCGGCGGCGGGCGCGATGGCCGGGGCCGCCTGCGCGGCGGTCAGCGCGGCCCGCTGGACCCCCGCCACCTGCGCCGCTGCGGCGGCGACCTGCGGGTGTTCGGCGGTGGCGGCGAAGGCCGAACCGGCCACCGGCACCAGCGCGATGACCGCGCCGACCAGACCGGCGGCGGCCCGCTGGCTCCAGCCGAAGGCCGGGATCCGCCGGGCCACCCGGCCGCGCAGCTGCGCCGGGATCTCCAGCAGCACGGAGAGCGCGAAGCACGCCCAGCCGACCCAGCCGACCACCACCAGCAGCCACAGGAACAGCCGCCCGTCGTCGGGGCTGGTGAGCAGCGCGCCGATGCCGTCGGGCGCGAGTTCGCCCATGTCGGCGACCGCCCGGGTGCCGTACAGCAGCAGCGCGGGCAGGCCGACGAGCAGGCCGAGCAGGGTGATCAGGGCCGCGAGCGCGGCGAGCACGGCCCCGCCCCGGCCGCGTCGGGGGCCGGGGCCGGGGCCGGGGCCGGGACCGGGACCGGGACCCGCCCGGTGGGACGGCAGCGGCGCCGGCCGTCGGCCGGACGCGGGGGTGGCGGTCACACCCCGGGCCGGACGCCCGGCGCGGGTCTGGTCCTTGGCGCGTGGCGCGGCCATCAGTCGGTCTCCGCTTCCTTGACTCCGTGGACGAGGGTGGCGCTCCCCCGGCCCGTGACCTTCCGTTTGCCGAGTTCGCCCAGCAGGACGGGGCGGAACTCGGCCTGCACCGTGATCGTGACGGTGGCACCGTCGGGGGAGAAGTCCACGCCGGCGGCGGACAGGCCGTACTCGGCGAGGTAGCTGTCGGCCGCCTCCACGACGTAGGACCGCGCCCTCAGCTTGTAGCCCTCGCCCCGCAGCAGGGCGGCCTCGTCGAGCTGCTGTCCGGCCACCCGGGCGGCCTCCTGGGCGTAGCCGTCGACCCGCTCGGCGAGCCGCAGCCTGCCGCCGGCGTCGATGACCAGCGCGATGACCAGCACCACGTAGGCCGCGCAGATGGCGACGAAGATCGACAGCGCGCCCCGGTCGGAACGGCCGCCGAAGGGGCCGCCGAGCCGGGCACGGAACGGCCGCACCGCGCCTGCGCGTGCCATGGCGTTCCCTCCCCACCCGCTCATCCGCCCTCCCCAGGGCGCCCTCCGCTTGCGTCTCCCCCGCCCGACGGCTCCCCAATCCCCGTCCGCCCGGCTCGTCGTCACAGCCCCATCACCGCCCACCCCGCGACCCGACACAATCCCGACCCACTCGACCCACTCGACTCACCAGCCCCCCGCGGCGCACCCCGGCCTCACGGGCCCCGGTACCGGTCGACCACCGAGGTGAACCGACCGGTCAGCGTCTTCGTCAACGACACGTTCGGCCCCCCGACCAGGTCGCCCAGGCTGACCTCGCAGCGCACCGTCACCTCGACCTTCGCCAAGGACACGCCGTGGCTGACCAGTTCGCCGTGCACGACGGTGACCTTGCTGCTCCGGCAGTGCACGCCCTGCTGCCGCATGGCGTCCTCGGCGGCCTTCTTCGCCGCGCCGTCCATCCCGTCCACGCTGCGCGCCATCGACGCCGTCCGGGCCGCGGAGCGCGCCGCGGCCTCGACGGTGCCGGCGGCGGTCTGCACCCGGCCCGCCGCGACCGCGACCAGGATCAGCGCGACCACGGCGGGCGCGACGATCGCCGCCTCGACGGCCGTGCTGCCGCCGTCCCGCCCACGCCCGGACCGGGCGGCCCGGCGGGCGACGAACCCGCGCGGCCATCCGGCCGACCGTCCCGACCACCGCACCACCGCGTTCACGGCCCCACCACCACCGGGGGGACGAACCGCTCGCGCGGGGCCTCGGCGAACTGGGTGACCGTCGGCGGCGTGATGAACGGGACGATCACCGGGGCCTTCACCTCGACGGTGACCCGGATCAGCACCGGCGAACTGCCGTCGGTGAAGACCCGGTGGTCCTGGTTGCCCTGCCGGTTCAGGAAGTCGTCGGCCTGCCGGCGCGCCGCTTCGTTCTTCTGCTCGTCGGTCCGGTTCCCCTGCGTCCGCCCCGCGTCGACGCCCTCGCGGGCAGCGCTCAGCGCGAGTTGGCGGTGGTACCACCACAGCCCGGTCTGGGCGACGGCCAGCACCAGGATCAGGACGACCGGGAAGACGATGGCCAGGCTCAGGCTCATCGACCCCCGGTCGGAACGGCGGAGACGACGACGGAGGTTCACGGGGTGCCCGGACCCCCGGCGCCGCCACCGTCGTACTTCGGGTCCTGGTTGACCTTGTCGACGACCTTGTTCTTGAGGGCGTACAGGGCGAACACCACCATGCCCGCGACGGCCACCAGCGCGATGACGGCGAGCGCGAGTTCGATGCTGATGGCGCCCTTGTCGCCGCGCGCCCGGGCGGCCTTGACCCGGCCCATCCGGAACTGGAAGAGCATCAGGGCGAACTGGATCGGCAACAGGGTCGTACCGATCAGTCGGCCGACCAGCGGCTTGAGTTGGGTCTTCACGAACTTCTCCCAGGGGTGAGGGGCGGGGTCGGAGGTGCTGGCCTCCGGGACGGGGTGGCTCGGTCGAGCGCCTTGACGGGGCGGCTCAGTTGAGCATCTTGAAGAGCGCCGGGAAGATGATCAGGACGGTCATCAGCAGGGTCAGCGCCGAGCCCGGCGCCACCATCCGCTCGCTGTCGGCGTTGGCCCGGGCGAGGTCCTCCGCCAGCAGCTCGCCCCGCAGGCCCTTGGCCCGGGCCCGCAGGGTGTCGTAGACGGCGGCGCCGTCGGTGCCGGAGATCCGCATGATGTCGGCCAGGTCCTGGAGCGGGGTCAGGCCCAGCTCCACGGCCAGCGCGTCGAGTCCGGCCCACGGCGGCAGCCGGTCGGTGGCCGCCCGGTCCAGCGCGTCCCGGATCCGGCGGAACACCGCGCCGCGCCCGACGGCGGCGGCCCGGCGCAGCGCCTCGGCCGGGCCGAGGTCGGCGGCCCGCTCCATCGCCACCAGTTCCAGGTAGGCGGCGATGCCGTGCAGGTACTCGACCCGCGCCTCCTTGGCCTCGCCCCGCACGATCGCGTCCGGGACGAACCAGAACAGCCCGGCCAGCAGCGGCCCGACCACCAGCGGCAGGGCGAACGGCAGCTCCAGGTCGACCACCAGCGCCGCCACCACCAGGTACGGCGGCAGCGCAAGACCGAGCAGGGCGAAGAGCAGCTTGTGCGCCATGAACCGGGCCGGAGTGCGGCCGATCAGGGCGAGTTCGCGCTCCGGGATCCGGACCCCGCGCAGCCGGACCGAGCGCTCGCCGATCCGGTCGAACCAGCGCGGCCGCTCGTCCGGGTCGGGGGCGCGCTCGGCGGGGGTGCGGTGCAGCCGGTCCAGCGCCTGGCCCAGGTCGGGCGGCGAGGGCCGGAGTTCGGCGATCAGCATGGCGACACCGCTGGCCGCGACGGCGCCGGCCAGCACGGACCACGGGGAGATCATCGGGCCTCCCCGAGCAGTCGCGCGGTGCCCTCGGCGCCGTCGGCCGGGACCGGCCCGGCGGCGCCGTCCGGGGTGTCCCCGCCGCCGGACCGGCGCAGCCGCGACCGGCCGGTCCGGCTGCGCCGGTCCGGCTCCAGCAGGCGCGGCACCGGCGGGTACGAGGCCAGCGCGCGCATCCAGGCGATCACCGCCACGAACAGCGCGCAGACCACGCCGAGCACGACCTGGCCGAGCGCCGTGCTGTACGGGCGGGTGTACTCGGCGTTGAACGAGCCCACCGTGACGACCAGCAGGATGATGCCGACCAGCCAGCGGATGGTGGTGCGGTGCTTGGCCCGGTCGGCCTCGATGACGCGCCGCTGCCGGACCTCCTCGCGTACCGACTCCGCCATGTCGGCCAGCGCCCTGGCCAGGCCCGGTCCGCTGTCCCCGGCGCGCAGCACCAGGGCGGCGAGCACCTTGTCCGCGGTGGCGTCGGCCAGGCTGTCGGCGAAGAGCCGCAGCGCCTCCTCCGGCCGCCAGCGGGCCTGCAGCCGGGCGGCCAGCTCGCCCACCTCGGCCTCGATCGCGGCGGGCGCGGTGCGCCGGCTGGTGACGATGGCCTGGTTGAGGCCGACGCCGAGCAGCAGCACGTCGGCGATCCGCTGGGTCCACTCGGAGAGCGCCTCCAGCCGTTCGATCCGGTCGGTGTCCGAACGGGTGGCGTCGAACAGCCAGGGCAGGCCGAACACCGCCAGCGGCACCAGCAGCACGGTCAGCGGGATGGCGGTGAACAGCCAGCCCAGCGGTGCCCCGATCAGCGCGAGCGGCAGTTGGACGCGGCGCAGCCGCACCATCCGGTTCGAGGCGGTGCCGGGCGCGCCGTACCAGAACACGTGCAGCCGGGTGGCCAGCGGGTTGAGCGGCTCGCGCTCCCCCGGCTCCTCCGCCGGGTCGCTGCCCCGGGCCCAGACCACCAGGGCGACCAGACCGGCCGCGAGGGCCAGGCCGCAGAGCACGAAGAGCGGCATCATCGGGCACCACCGCCGATCCGCAGCTGGAGCGGCGCGGCCCAGCTGCCGTACCGGGAGCCGAGCAGCGAGGCGTCGAAGCCGGCCCGGCGCAGGTCGTCCAGGCACTGCGGCGGCGTGTGCGGGACGGCGCGCGGCTCGCCCAGCTCGGGGCGCGGCCCGAACACGGTGTTCAGCGCCGGCCGGCCGCTCTCGCCGAGGCCGGCGACCTCCAGGACGTGCGAGACGAAGCGGTGCCGGCGCCCGCCGACGTGCGTCTCGTCGACCATCGCCACGTGCACGATGAGGTCGACCGCGTTGGCGGTGAGCCGGTAGGCGAGCGCGTCGGTCATGTGCGAGCCGTACTCCAGGCAGAGTTCGGCGATGCGGTCGACGACCATGTGCGGGCCGCGCGCGTGCAGGGTGCACATCGAGCCGCCCTCGCCGTTGGTCATGACCCGCAGCATCGGGACGACCTCGCCGGAGCGGACCTCACCGACGATGATCCGGGAGAGCGTCATCCGCAGCGCCGCCGGGATGAGGTCGCCGATGGTCAGCTCGCCGGCCGAACGGCCCTCCACCCGCTCGCCGTTGCCCTCCCTGGCCTCCATCGGGACGACCTGGCGCAGATGGCCGAGGGTGTGCAGCCAGAGCTCGAACTCCGACTCCAGGGTGCCGATCCGCTCGTCCGGCGGGATCTCGGCGGCCATCGCGCGCAGCAGGCTGGTCTTGCCGACGCCCTGGGTGCCGGTGATCATCACGTTCTTCCGGGCCCGGATGGCCGAGGCCAGGAAGGCGGCGAGGGTCGTGTCCACGGTGCCGAGCCGGACCATCTCGGGCAGCGTCGCCGAGGCCACCCGGTGCCGGCGGATCGCCACGTACGGGCGCGGGGTGACCTCGGTGAGCGCCTGGAGGCGCATGCCGCCCTCCAGGCGCAGGGCGAGCGTCGGGCTGGCGGTGGAGAGGCTGCGCTCGCCGCCGCCGTGCTGGCGGGCGAGGTCCTGGAGCAGTTCGACGAGCTCGGCGTCGCTGTCGGCCACCGGCGGGACCTGGCGCAGCGGCTGGTGGACCCGGGAGACCCAGACATCGTCGCAGCCGTTGATGAGGATGTTCTCGATCTCCGGGTCGTCGAGGTAGGGCTGGAGCCGGCCGGCCCGGAAGAGCAGGTCGAAGACGGCCTCGGCGAGCGCGCGGTCCTGCTCCCGGGTCGGCGGGATGCCGTGGGTCTGCGCGTAGGCGTCGGACCAGCGGGCGACGGCCTCCTCGATCAGCGCGCGACCGCGCTGGCGGCGGGTGGCGCGGTCCGGCTCGGTGCCGGAGCCGGCGGTCAACCGGGTGATCTGCTGGTGCAGTTCGGCGGCCACCTGGCGCTTGAGCTCGCGCGCCACCCCGGGGTCGACGGCCGGGCGGGTGCCGGCGCCGCGCCGGTCGAGCGAGGGCAGCGCGGACGGGACGGCGGTGGGGGTGGCGGCGGTGGTGGGCGGGGCCGTGGTGGGTGTGGCCGTGGTGGGCGCGGCCTGGGTCCGGTCGGCGGGGGCCGCCGGGCCGGGGGCCGTCGGGCCCGGGGCGACGCGCCCGGTGGTCATCGGCCCGACCGGGCCGGGCAGCGGCGTCGACCAGGGCAGCGCGGCCGGGTCGGTCACGGGCTGCTGGTGCAGCGGACTACCGCGCACGGAGCACCTCCCCGTCGACAGGTTCGTCCCGGACCACGGCGCCGGGGCCGACCGGCCCGGGCGCGGGGTACGGCTGGGCACCCGGCACGGTCGCACCGGGGTAACCGGGGTCGGCGTACGCCGGGGCGGTGTGGGCCGGGTCCGCAGACGACGGGTCCGGGTAGGACGGGCCGCCGTGCCCCGGGAACGGCGCCGGGGCGGCCGGCTGCGGCGCCAGCCCGGCGAGCGGCGCCACCGGACCGGTGGTGATCACCGGCGGCACCGGCCCGTACGGCTGCTGGTACGACTGCGGGTACGGCTGTTCGTACGCCTGCTCGTACGGCTGCTGGTTCGGCTGGCCGAAGGGCTGCGCGGGCTGCTGCGCCGCAGCGGCGGCGGGGTGGGCGTACTCGTACCCGGCCCCCTCGGCCTGCGGCCCGGCCGGTGCGGGCCCGGGTCCCGACGCCCCCGGCGCGAGCTGGGCGGGCTGCGCCGCGGCGGGCGCGAGCCGCTGGCGCCGCCGGCGGATCGTCAACTGGATCTCGTCCGCCGCCGACCGCGCCGTCCGCATCAGCTCCGAGCGGACGAACCGCCGGTCGGTGACGTCCCCGCCGTCCGACAGCACCCGGGCGGTGCGCTGCGCGTGCGGAAGCAGGCCCAGCACGGGCAGCCCGAACTCGCGGGACACCTCGGCCCCCGAGTACGGCCCCTCGGCGATCAGCAGCAGGCCCAGCGCGTCCGCGCCGGTGCCGGCCGTGGCGAGGTCCTCGGCCAGCGTGGCGAGCCGGGGTCGGGCGGCGCTCAGCCCGCGCAGGGTGGTGCGCACGGTGGCCGCCACCACGTCGGCCCGGCGGGCCAGCACCGCGCTGATGCCGGTGGCGCCGGAGCGGCCGAGGTCGAGGAGGACGTCGTAGCCCTGCGACTCCAGCCCGTGCAGCACCTCCATCAGCGGCTCCCAGGTGTAGGCGAGGCCGGGCGCCTGGGTCGGGTCGGTGAGGCCGGGCAGCAGCAGGCGTTCGGCGTTGCCCTCCGGCGACAGGTCGATCAGCTGCTCCCAGAGGGCCTGGGCGAGCAGCCCGCGCCGGTCGGCCACGGCGAGGTTGCGCAGCCCGTAGACCGCCTCGACCCGGCCCTCCAGGGCACCGGCCAGGACGGCGCCGCCGTCCGGGTCGCACTCGACGAGCAGGATCCGGCGGCCGGGCTGCAGCGGCCAGGCCAGCAGCAGCGCCAGCGCCGTCGTGGTGGCGCCGGGTGCCCCCGGCGCGCCGACCACCGCGATGACGGCCATGTCAGTTCCCACCCGCCCCGGTCGGCGCGCCGGTGCCGGCGGGGCGGTTGGCCGCCGGGGCGCCGGTGGCGGCGGGAGCGCCGGCGGTCGGGGCTCCGGACGTCGGGGCGCCTGACGTCGGCGCGCCCGTGGCGGGGGCTCCGGAGGCCGGGGCTCCCGACGTCGGGGCGCCGGCGGCGGGCGAGGCGGCGGAGGGACGCGGGGCGAGCACCACCTGGATCCGCCCGGTGGCCACCCAGGCCGCCAGCCGCCCGGCGTCCGCCTCGTTCACGACGGCGTCGAAGACCTGGCTGCCGTCGGTGTCCACCCGGCCGACCGTGTAGACGGTGGCGGCGAGCGTGTCGGCCCGGCCCCCGTCCGGGGTGTACACCACGATCACGGGCAGGCCCGGCTGGAGCCGGGTGGCCGGCAGCTGGGTGCGCCGGGCCGAGACGCCGACGAGCAGCTGCCCCGGGTTCAGGACGAGCGACTGCGCGAGGTCCGACCTGGTCAGCAGCCCGCCCCGGTGCAGGTCGGTGGTGGCCCGCATGCCGACCGCCTTGGCCCGGTCGGCGGCGTCCAGCGGCTTGAGCGCGGGGTCGCTCGCGATCCGGACGGCCACCAGGTCGCCGTCGGTCAGCGTCTGCCCCCACGGCACGTCCCGGGCGAGCGCCAGCACGGTGATCCGCTGGCCGGTGCTGTTGTAGAGCACCGCCCCGCCCAGCCCGCCGGCGGCTATCAGGGCCACCGCCATCGCCAGCACGGCGGGGCGCCTGCGCCGCGCGCCGAGCGCCCGCCCGGGGGTGCGCGGGGCGCCGCGCCCCTGCTCCGGCACGGCCACGGGCGCGGTCGCGGTGCTGCTCGCGGTCGCCGTGGCGGACGTGCCGGAGCCGGGCGTGGCAAAGGTACGGTTCTCCACCGGGCTTCGGCCTTCCTCGCGTCGTTCGTCGGTCGTTGCTGTGCGTACGGCGGGGTCCGGCCGCCTAGTTGAGGACCTGCACCTCGGCCACCGGGAACTGGAGGCGCACGGTGGTCTCCAGGGGGATCGGCGCCACCGTCTGGGTGCCGCCGTTCACGGTGACCTCGCCGACCCAGTGGACGGTGAGGGTGCCGTAGAAGCGGCCGTCCTTCCGGGTGCCGGAGCCGGTCGTGAAGACGTGGCCGCAGGTGGGTGACGGGGTGGCGCCGTACTTCGGCTCGTACGGAGTGCCGGGGCCCGTGCACGTCAGGACCGTCTCGTCCTTCACGTTCAGCTTGTCGCCCAGGTGCCACTCCAGGCTCTTCAGCCGGGGGGTGACGGTCACCGAGATGACGTTGCCCTGCGCGGTCTTCGCCGCCGGGGGCTGCGGGTTGGCCAGCCAGAACCAGACCGGCGCGCCCACCACGGAGGTGCCCTCGGGGGCGACGCCGGGCACCGGGTCCGGGAAGTCGATCCGCTCCGCAGCCTCGTTGGCGATCTCCACCGGGTTGTCCGGCGGCGGCCCGGCGGGCGGCTGGGCGTGGAACTCCGCCGGGGCGGCGCTGCGGGTGCCGTCGCTCTGGACACAGGTCGGGTTGTAGACGCCGCCGTCGCTCGGCTTGTGCCCCTGCCAGCGCGGGTCCCCTTCCGGGGGCGGCGGGGTGACGAGCCGGTAGTAGCAGCCGGTCGAGGCGCTGAACCAGCCGAGTTCGGGGTCGCTGCAGGCGAATTCCTGGCCGTTGTAGGAGCAGACCTGCGTCCCGCCGCCGGTTCCGCCCGTCCCACCACCGCCCCCACCGCCGCCGCGCGGCGGCCGAGTGCTGGTCTCCTTCGTCCCGGAGCAGATGGCGTTCACGTGGCAGCGGGTGGCACCCCCGGTGGGGTCCGGATCCGCCACTGCGAGGCCCGTCGGCGCCATCAGTAATCCGGCGAACAACGGTGCGCCGATCACCCATCGCCGTACCGGTTTCAGCATGTCCGTCCCACCTCCCGCTTGAACTCGTTGATCAGCCAGCGCGTTTGGAACTGTCGCAGGGAAACGGTCGCCACGTACCGGCCGAGCCGGTCGGGCGGGTCCTTTACCGCGTGGGTCACGGCGTCCGCCTGGTGCCATCCGGACACGTCCAGGCAGTCCTCGATCACGGCGGTGTTCGGATCGGCGCTGAGATCGAGGGACTTCACCGCCGGGGAATTCCGCGGTTCGCCCGTCATCACCAGTTTGGCCTCGTGCAGTTGCTTGAGGTTGACGAGGGCGTCGGTCAGCGCCTGCCCGGACGCGAAGGTCCGGAAGCCGGAGCCGTCCGAGTCCGTCCGTCCGTAGGCCTCCACCTGGGCCTGCCACCAGTTCTGATACGCCCTCACCGCGTCGCGCGCGGAAGCGCCTTCGGGCCCGTCGGTCGGCGCGTTCCCGACGTTTGCCGAACCACCCGAAGGGGTTACCGGAGTCACCGCCGCAACCGTGGGCGCATTCGTCCCCAGTCGATCGGCGGAACCACCGGCTCCACTGCTCGAACATCCCCCCAGCAGCAACGCCAGAATCAGCCCACCGACCCCAACCGCCCCAGGGCGCAACACAATTCCGCGCTGCCGCATCGCCCCACCTCGTCGCAGCCGGTCCCGGGTGTGGTCCGGGGCCGCCAGAAGAATTCCGCAGTCCCGCCGGTGTTGCCTCGCGAGCATCGATTCTTCGCCAAACCGAGCCTTCACGGCAACACCTGGGGCCTCCTGACCTTACGCGGAAGGAGGATCCGTCGGGGCACTTTCCCGCCACAGAAGAGCCAACAGTTCTTCGGAAAGCGACAATCCGGCCAATGCACCCCGAACCGCGGCCCGATTGCGCATCAACAGGCGCCCGCCCTCCGGCGGTACGAGCAGGCGCACCCCCGGCGCCTCCCCCGAGTGCGGGGGCGCACCGGCGCCGCTCCCGTCCTGCTGGGCGCCGCCGTCGAGCAGCGCGCCGACGGCCGGTTGCAGCTCGTGCGGCCCGACGGCGGCGGGCGCGCCCGGGACACCCTGCCGGAGCACCGTGGTGAGCGCCCGGCTGAACGATCCCGGGCCGCCCGGCAGGACGGCCTCCCGGCCGCGTCTGCCCGGGGTGTAGCGGCCGGGCGCGTGACGGCCGATCCGGCCCCAGAGCGGGACCCGCGAGTAGCTGAGCAGTTCACCGGCGCCGTCCTCGCCGCCACCGCGCTCCAGCGCCGCCCAGGTGTCCTTGTCGACCACCGCGTCGACCAGCAGCAGCGCCTCCTCCTGGTCGCCGTGCACCATCGCGCTGACCACCCAGTCCCAGGCCAGCCCGCGCCGGTAGGCGTTGTCGGGGGTGGAGCCCGCCGTCACCAGGGCGAGCCGGCGGCCGCGCGGGTCGGCCACCAACTGGCCCACCAGGCAGACCAGCAGCCAGCGGCCCGGTCGGGCGGCGGCCTCCCGGACGGCGGTGAGCATGGTGTTGGCGTCCGCGCCCGGCTCCACCGCGGTGACGCGGCTGCCGGCCGCGCCCGCGTCGAAGCACATCCCGGGAAGCACCTCGGCCAGTTGCCGGGCGCCCTCGGCGGCCTGCGCCGAACCGCCGAAAGCGCGGTCCGGCCCGGCATCCGCGCCGAGCACCACCAGATCGATCCCGCTTGCCACCCGCACCGCCCCCTCCTGCCCGGCCCCGGTCCCCCGGGGCCGCCGAACCGTTCCGCCGTCCGCTCCGGACCTCGCGGCACACCCGGTGCGCCCCGGTGCCACCGCCGGGCAGGCTACCGCCCCGCACCGTCACCGCCGGGCCTTCCGGCACCCCCGACCGCCGCCCGTCGCCCACCGCCCGTCGCCCACCGCCGCGACGCCGGGCCCCCTGGACGGGCGCAAGGCCCCGCCGCTCAGGGACCATGGGCCCTGTCGGCCCGTCCGTGACAGGGGGACGATCGGATCCATGGACCGTGACGACGAACCGGAGGAACTCGGCGCCGAGGCGTGCCTGCGACTGCTCAGCACCGTGCCCGTCGGACGCGTGGTGTACACCGAGCACGCGCTGCCGGCCGTCCTGCCGGTCGCCTTCGAGGTCGCCCCGGACGGGCGCCTGCTGCTCGCCGTGCGCCGGGGCAGCGCCACCGCGCGCCGGTTGGACGGCACCGTCGTCGCCTTCCAGGCCGACCGGTTGGACCCGGACACCCGGAGCGGCTGGAGCGTCCTGGTGCACGGCCGGGCGGACATCCTGCGGGATCCGGAGCAGATCCTCCGCGCGCTGCGCTCGGGGCTGCGCTCCTGGGTCGGCGAGCCGGACCCGGTGTTCGTCGCGCTGGCGCCCGAACTGATCAGCGGGCGCCGGATTTCCGCGGCCGGCCGCCCGGTCCGGCACTCCTGAGGCACCGGCGCCCCCCGAGCCCGGCCCGGGGCCGGCCCTTCCCGGCCCCGCCCCACCCCGCTTCCCGTGGACCCCTGACAGGTGACCGGCGAGTAGGCATACTCTGCGGAGTTCGCACCACCGCAGCGCGACCGCAGTCGCCCCGCCCGCCCTCCCAGGAGCGTCCCGTGACGATCTTCGCCTCCCTCGCCGAGCTGACCGCCGCCGTCGGCACCGAGCTGGGCACCAGCCAGTGGCACACCGTCGAGCAGGCGCGGATCGACCTGTTCGCCGAGGCCACCGGCGACCACCAGTGGATCCACGTCGACCCGGAGCGGGCGAAGGAGAGCCAGTTCGGCTCGACCATCGCGCACGGCTACCTCACGATGTCGATGATCCCGGTGCTGGCGAAGGAGTGCTACGGCGTCGAGGGCGTCCGGATGGCGCTGAACTACGGCTCGGAGAAGGTCCGCTTCCCCGCGCCGGTCCCGGTCGGCACGGCGATCCGGGCGACCGCCGAGCTGGTCTCGGCCACCGAGGTGCCCGGTGGCGTGCAGGCGGTGGTCCGGTTCACCATCACCAGCGCGGAGAGCGCCAAGCCGCACTGCGTCGCCGAGACGATCACCCGTTTCTACTCCTGATCACGGGGGAAGGCCCCTGGTCGGCGGACGGCGGCCGCCGCTCGCCGGGTCCGGAGGGCCGAGCACGAGTAACCTCCGACGAGATGGTTGTCGTACCGAATCGGCGTCCCCGTCGGCGGTGCGCGCCCCGGCATGCCAGGTATCCGTCGCCGTCCTTGGAGGTGCCGTGCCCCGCCCAGCCGCCCCGTGGTACTCCCGTGTCCCCGGCCTGTCCTCGGCCCTGACCGCCCCGGGCCTCACCGCCTCCCCCGGCCTGGCGGGGCTCCCCCGCGCGGCCTGGCACCGGGTCCGGACGGACGCCTTCGGTGCCGAGCCCCGGGGCGAGCGGCTGGCGCGGATCCGCCGCTCGCCGCAGTTCGTCGACGGCGCCTTCCGCAACCCCGTCCCGACCCGCCGGCTGGTCTACGAGCGCAGCCCGCTGGAGATCACCCGCGCCCAGCTGGCGGCCGACCGCGCCCGGCGGATCCCGGCCGCCGCCGTACCGCTGCACCGGCTGCTGCCGGTCGACCTCGCCGAACCGCCCGCCTCGGGCCTGCGGCTCACCTGGCTCGGCCACGCCACCGTGCTCGCCGAGATCGGCGGGCGCCGGGTGCTGTTCGACCCGGTCTGGGGCGAGCGCTGCTCGCCGTTCGCCTGGACCGGGCCCAAGCGGCTCCACCCGGTGCCGCTGCCGCTCTCCGAACTCGGCGAGGTGGACGTGGTGGTGGTCTCCCACGACCACTACGACCACCTCGACATGGGCACGATCCGGGCGCTGATCGGCACCGGCGCGACCTTCGCCGTCCCGCTCGGGGTCGGGGCGCACCTGGAGCACTGGGGGGTGCCGGCCGGCCGGATCGTCGAACTCGACTGGTGGGAGTCGGCCGAGGTGGCCGGCCTGACGCTGACCGCCACCCCCGCCCGGCACTACTGCAGCCGCGGCCCGCGCACCAGCCCGCTCTTCCTCTGGGCGTCCTGGGTGGTGGCGGGCGGCGGGCGGACCGTCTTCCACAGCGGGGACACCGGGTACTTCGCCGGCTTCGCCGAGATCGGCCGCCGGCTGGGCCCGTTCGACGCGACGATGGTGCAGGTCGGCGCCTACAGCGACTTCTGGCCCGAGGTGCACATGACGCCCGAGGAGGGCGTGCGGGCGCATCTGGACCTCGGCGGCGAGGTGCTGCTGCCGATCCACTGGTGCACCTTCAACCTGGCCCCGCACCCGTGGGAGGAGCCCGCCGAGCGGGTGGTCGCCGCCGCGCGGGCGCAGGGCGCCCGGCTGGCCGTGCCGCGGCCCGGCAAGCCCTTCGAGCCGGCCGAGCCGCCCGCGCTGCGGCGCTGGTGGCGGGCGGTGGCCGCACTGCCGCAGGACGTCGCGCCGCTGGTGGTGCCGGGCGGACCGGCGAGCACGGCCGGCGCCGCCGACGCGACGACGTCCGGCGCGACGGCGTCCGGTCCGACGACGTCCGGTGCCACGACGTCCGGTGCCACGACGTCCGGTGCCGACGGGTCGCGGCCCAGGGTGACGGCCGAGGACGACGGCGTTCCGGTCTGACCCGCTTCCCGGTGAGCGCCTGGTGACCGCCCGCCGGGCCCCGCCGGGCCCGGCTCAGGCGGCGCCCAGGACGTCGCGCAGCGCGCGGGCCTCCTTCACCAGACGGGCGGCGCCGGGGCGCGCCGCGGTGGTGGTCACCTCCGGTACCGGGCCGCGGGCGCCCGAGCGGCGGGCGGCGTCGGTCGCGACCGCGAGGAGGTCGGCGGTGCCGCGCAGGGCCTCGCCGCCCAGCAGCGCGGGCAGGGCGGGGGCCAGCACCGACCAGACGGTGGCGTACGCGCCGGTCTCGGCGGCGGTGGCCAGCGCGTGCGCGAGCCGGTTCGGCTTCACCGTGCCGAGCGCCACCAGCTCGCCCAGTTCCCGGCCGAGCAGGGCGCCGTCCAGGTCGCCGCGGGCGGCCAGCACCAGCAGCGCGTCCACGGCGGCGGTGCGGTCCTCGGGGAACCGCGCGCCGAGGCAGTAGGCCAGGGCGAGGTGCAGCGCGAGCCCGGCCGGGCCGCCGGCCTCGGCGAGGGTGACCAGCATCGCCGAGCCGCCGCGCCGCTCCCGGTCGGCGGAGTCGGCGAACCGGTCCAGCCACCGGGCCGCCAGCTCCTCGCGGTGCTGCGGCAGCATCGCGGCCCAGTGCACAGTGGGCTCCCAGAGCCACTCGTTCTGCCGGCGGGCCCGGTCCACGCTGGGCTCGGTGCCCTCCAGCAGTGCCCGGAACTCCGGGCCGAGCCGCTCGCCCGCCGGTCCGACCGGGCCGCCGGCACTGCCGGCCTGGGCGACCGCCAGCCGCTTGACGCTCTCCCACCAGCGGTCCCAGGCCCTCGTCGGCTGCGGGGAGTCCGGGCCGGGCGCGAAGAGCACCCGCTCCGAGGGCCGGGCCGGCAGGCCGCCGCCGCGCAGCCAGGCGGCCACCCACCGCCCGGCGGGCGAGGTCAGCCGCTCGGCCGCCGCCAGGACCGCCGGATCCGCCGTCGGGGCGACCCGCAGCAGGGCGGCGTTCAGGTCGGCGGGCCCGGCCGTGGCACCCGCGGCCTCGTACGCGGCGAGGCGCTCGACCAGGGCGGTCGCGGCGAGCGCGCCGGTGGTGTCGGTCGGCGTGGCGAGCAGCAGCGGCACGGGGTCGGTGCCGACCCGCTCGGCCGCCTCGGCGATCCGGGCGGCCAGCACCGTCCCGTACACGCTGTTGTACTCGCCCCGCAGCGGGTGCCGGCCCTTGTTCCGGAAGACGTAACCGAGCCGGTGCGGGTCGACCTGGCCGGCCACCACCGCCGCGGGGTAGAGCGCGTCCGCCGGGCCGCAGTCCTGCCACCGGCCGACGTTCTGCCACCGGTTCACCCGCAGCACCGGCTCCAGCGCGCCGACGAGCGCGAGCCGGTCGCGGTGGGCGTGCCGGACCAGGCCGTCCAGGACCCGTTCGAACACGGCGACGCCGGGCTGCCCGGCGGCCAGCAGCACGGCCAGCTCCTCGGCGACCTCCGCCGGGGTGGCGAGCGGCTCGCCGAGCGGGACGGGCACCGGGACCGGCGGCAGCAGCTCGTCCCAGGCCGTGTCGTCCTCCCCCGAGCCGCCCGAGCCGCCCACGGTCGCGCCGAACAGCGCGCCGGCCCGGGCGTGGTGGACGGGGTTGAGCGCCTCGGCGGCGAGCCGCAGCTCCGGCAGGACGGCCTCACCGGCGGTCTTCAGCCGACGGGCGACCAGGTTGAGCGCCCGCTCCTGGAGGGTGGAGTCGGGGTGGCCGAAGGCGTCGGCGGCGGCGAGCGCGACCGGGCCGGACCTCTCGGGCGAGCGCTTCGCGGCCTGCTCCAGCCAGCCGAGCTGGGCGCGCACCAGCTTCTTCTCGGCGCGGAACAGCACCACCGCCGAGGCCTCGATCACCAGCTCGGGCTCGACCAGCCCGGCCTCGTCCAGCGCGGTGAGCACCTGCTGGGCGTGCCCGGCGACCGCCGACAGCCCGTCCAGCAGCACCAGCAGGTCGCGCGCGCGGGCCGCGTACTCCTGCGGCGTCGGCGCGAGCGCCGTCAGCACGCTCAGGAACGCCCGCTGGTCGGCGGCCCGGCCGCCGCGCACCAGGCGGCCCAGGCAGAGCGCGATCAGCTCCGCGCGCTCGAACACGCCCGCCTCGGGCAGTCCGGCGATCGCGGCCGGCCAGTTGTCCCCCGGTCGGGCGCCGAGGCGGGCGTCCAGCGACCAGGCGACGTCGTCGAGCTCGAACACCCGGGGCAGCAGGACCGGGGTGAAGGTGTCGACCGGCAGCCGCTCCAGCAGGGTGGTGAGGCTGCCGCTCTGCCGCCCGGCCCCCGAGCGCAGCCACTCGGCGACGAACTCGTCGGAGGCCGGCACCACGCAGCCGGTGCGCCGCACCACCCGCTCGATCAGCGGGAAGAGGTCCCAGTTGAAGCCGGAGCCGCGCTTGGCGGCGAGCCGGCTCACCACCTCGATCTGCCACTCCACCGGCTGGGCCTCGACGACGTCGGCGAGGGCGGGGTGGCGGGCCCAGGAGCGGCCGGTGAAGTCCCGGGCGCCGATCCAGCCGGCCGCGCCGGCGGCGCCGGGGTGGCAGCCGGCGCCAGCCACCAGCAGGGCGCACATCCGCTGGTTGGCCTGCTTGGTCCACTCGCCGCGGTTCGCCAGGCGGAGTTCCTTCAGCGCCGGGACGCAGGAGCGCCGCTCGGCCGGGCCGAGCGCCCGGAGCAGCCCCGGCACCCGGCCGGTCCAGCCCTCGCGGATCGCCGTCAGCAGGGCCTCCACCGCGTCGGCCGCGCTCCCGGCACCGGCGCTACCACTTTCAGTTACCGTGCTCGTCGTGCTCATCGGGTCCCCTCCCGGTGTCCGCCGTCCTGGGCCCGCGCCTCGCGGACCATGCCCACCGCCAGCACGTGCTTGCACGGCCCGCGCCCGCCCCGGTACTTCGCCCACCAGAGGCAGGTGCAGCCGACCGCGCCCGCCGCGTCCGTCCGCACCCGCTGGAGGTGGTCGTCGACCGTGACGGTGGCCGTCGCCCCGCCCTCCTCCAGCCGGACCGCCCCGGCGGCGACCAGCGCGCGGGCGGCCCGCAGCCGCGGGTTGGCCGTCTCCGCCCGCCCCGCGTCGTACGGGAGCTGCCGGTGGAAGTACGCCGCCTCGGCGACGTCGTAGCCGATCTGCCCGGCGGTGCCGAGCCGGGTGAGCGCGGCCCGCACCCGCTCCGGGGTGAGGCCGGCCTGCTCGGCGAGCTCGGCGACCTCGATCCGCGGCTCCCAGGCGAGCAGCGCGGCGACCAGGTCGGCGTCGGCCGCGGCGGCCCCGGTGGCCAGCGCGCCGAGCACCCCGCCCTCGCCACTGAAGCCCCGGGAGGCGTCCGGCGACAGGGTGAGCGTCAGCCGCATCCCGGGCAGCTCGACCTCCCAGGCGGAGGCCGCCGGTCCGTCCCCGACGACCGGCGGGCCGTAGATCCGCAGCGCCCGCGCGTGCCGCAGCACCCGCTGCAGGGCGGCCAGCCGCTCGGGGCCGGGCAGGCAGACCGCGCCGGGCACCGGCCGGGTGGTCGGCCGCAGCGTCCGCCCGGCCGCCACCACCCACTGCGCCGTGCGGGCGCCGCCGCGGCCCCCGCGCGGCAGCGAGCGCAGGAAGCGGACCGCCTCGGCGGCGGGCAGTTCGGCCCGCAGGTCGAAGCCGGCGGCGGTGACCTGGGTCTCGGCGAAGCCGCGCAGCCAGCGCTCGGGCAGCGGGACCTTCTTCTCGACGACCGGCCCGTCGAAGGTGGTGACCTCCAGGGCGTCCGGGCCGACCGCGAGGTGCAGCGGCTCGGCCGGACCGATCCGGGTGAGTGCTTCGCGCAGCGGATTGTTGACGTCGACGTTGGTGGTGCCGTGGCCGATCTCGTCGCCGTCCAGGCCGGCGGCGAGCACGTCGAGGCGGGCGTAGACACCGCAGCAGCCGGAGAAGGACTCGAACCGGAGCCGGTCGCCGTTGGCGGTGACCACCGGGTCGAGCGAGGCGCGCAGCTGCGGCTGGTAGTAGCGGGCCGCGGCGACGTCGGCGACCGCGAGCAGCGCGGCGGCGGCCGGCGCCGGCTCGGCCAGGAAGCCCGCGAAGAAGCGCGGGTGGGCGGCGGCCCCGAACGGGGTGACGCCGCCGGAGGTCTCCAGGGCGAGGCGCCGGCCCGCCGCGCCGTCGAGGACGGCGGACGGGCGCAGATAGGCGTACGCGTGTGCGGATTGCGACATGCCGAGCACGCTAGGTCAGGGCACTGACAATCGGCCCTCCCGCCTCCGGCCGCCCTCCCGCCCGCCACGCGACCACCGCTCGCCCGGCCCGGCGGACTGGAACACGTTCTAGCAAGAATGTTCGCCCGTCGGGTTACCCACGTCACACCGGCGGGCCGCCCCCGTCTGCCACTATGGGCCCGTGACAGAGCTGACCGAACAGGACAGACGGGCCACCGACACGGCCGGACCGTTCGCCGAGCTGCTGCGGATCGAGCCGCTCGACGAGAACACGTTCCGCGGCCACTGCCACGCCGGAGCGCCGATGCGCGCGTTCGGCGGCCAGGTCGCCGCGCAGGCCCTGGTGGCGGCCGGGCGGACGATCGGGGCGGACCGCTCCGTGCACTCGCTGCACGGCTACTTCCTGATGCCCGGCGACCCGACCCGCCCGATCGAGTACCGGGTCGACCGGGTCCGCCAGGGCACCTCCTACGCCACCCGGCGGGTGACGGCGGTCCAGCGGGGCGAGGACGTCTTCACCCTCTCGGCGTCCTTCAAGCGCCCCGAGCCGGCCGCCGACCGGCACCGGGAGATCCCGGCGCTGCCCGGCCCCGAGGAACTGCCGGACGCCTTCTCGCTCTGGGACGACGCCGCCCGCGCCGCGCTGGCCGCCAGCGGCTTCGGCGCCCTGGAGCTGCGGTTCGTCCCGCCGGACGCGCCCGGTGTGCCCCCGACCGTGCCCGGCATGCCGCAGCAGTTCGTCTGGCTGCGCACCGGCTCGCCGCTGCCCGCCGACGACCCGCTGCTGCACGTCTGCGCGCTCACCTACCTCTCGGACCTCACGCTCGCCTCCACCGCCGGGCTGCACGTCCAGCCGAACTTCTTCCAACGCACCGAGCCGCCCCGGCTGCTGATGGCCTCGCTGGACCACGCGATGTGGTTCCACCGGCCGTTCCGGGCCGACGAGTGGCTGCTCTTCGCGCAGCGCAGCCCGTCCTCCTCGGACGGCCGCGGGCTGGCGCTGGGCGAGTTCTACGACCGCGGGGGCCGACTGGTGGCCTCCGCCGTCCAGGAGGCGCTGATCCGCGAACGCCTGGTCGCGCCGCGCTGAACTCCCGGTCACCCGGCCGCGCCGCACCGAACGGCGCCGCCGCGCCGACCGGCCGCCCGCCGTTCACGACCCCGTCCACTCCCCGGTGGCCGGCGGGCGAACGGAGGGCGGCCGGTGGGCGTCATATTCCTGAGCGGCCCCGGCCCGTATCATGGTGCGGGTGACCAAGGTTGACCTGTCACCACGGCCGGTGGAGGCGATGTCTCCGCGTCAGCTCGAACGCCGCGAAAGCCTGATCGCGGCCGCGCTCGCCCTGGTGAACGAGATCGGCGTCGAGCGGCTGCAGATGAAGCAGGTCTGCGAGCGGTCCGGAGTCGCCCTGGGGACGGCGTACCGCTACTTCTCCTCCAAGGACCACCTGCTGGCGGCGGCGATCGCCGAATGGCACCGGCTGCTGCTGGCCGACCTGGTGGCGGAGTTGCGCGGACCGCGCGCCGGCCTGGGCGCCACCGACCGGGTGGTGCGGTTCGTCCGCGGCGGCATGCGCGCCTACCAGCGGCAGCCCGAACTGGCCCGGCTCCGGGTGGCCGTCGCCGCCTCCACCGACCCCTTCGCCAGCGAGGCCCTGCAGGGCATGGCCCGGGCCGACAGCGCGGCGCTCCAGGCGGTGATGGCCGACGAAGTGCCGGCCGCTGCGAGCGACCTGGTGCGGCACATCGTCGGCCATGCCTGGCAGGGCGAGCTGACCGCCTGGGTGACCGGCCGCACCACGCTCGGCGACGCCCGCCGCCGGCTGGAGGACGTGGTCCGGCTGGTGCTGACCCCGTACGAGACGGCCTACCCGGCCCCGTACGAGGTCACGTCCAGCGCCTGAGGCGCGGCACGGTCCGGTGGGGGGCGGACGGGCCCGGCCCCCGCCGCACCGGCGGTTCGCCGTGCCCGCCCACAGGCCGGGACGGGCAGGCAACGGGCGGGCGGCAGGCGGGCGGCGACGGGGCTTGACCTTCACACTGGTGTGAACTTCTAACGTGCGAAGCGGTCCGGCCGTCCGGCCACGACCCACCGCCCGCACGAGCAGCTCAGGAGCACCGCCATGACCACCCGGCCCACCGCCACCGCAACCCCCGCGCCGCTCGCCGCGATCGTCCGCGGCAGCGGCCCCGGGCTGCTGCTCGCCCACGGCGCGGGCGGCAGCGCCCGCGACAACTGGGGTCCGCTGATCGACGACCTCGCCGCCCACCGCACCGTCGTCGCCCCCGACTACCCCGGCTCCGGCGACAGCCCCGCCGAACCGGGCGAGCCCTCGCTCGACGAGCTGGCCGACCGCCTGGTGGCCGCCGCCGACGCGGCCGGCCTGACCGAGTTCGACCTGGCCGGCTACTCGCTCGGAGCCGCCGTGGCCGTCCGGATCACCACCCGCCACCCCGGGCGGGTCCGCTCGCTGCTGCTGCTCTCCGGGGTGGCCGGCGGTTCGCAGCGGTTCCGACTGCTCGCCGACCAGTTGTTCGCCCTCGCCGAGCACCCCGAGCTGATGGCCGACCAGCAACTGACCACGGTGTTCGGCCGGAGCTGGGTGGACGCCCTGCCCGCCGAGCAGCTCGCCGAGCTCCGCGCCGCCATAGCCGGCACGCCGCTCCCGGCGGGCTTCCGCCAGCAGTTCGACCTCGCCGCCCGCGCCGACGTCCGCGGCGAACTGGCCCGCGTCGAGGTGCCGACCCTGGTGGTCTCCACCACCGAGGACGGCCTGGTCTCTCCGGAGCAGCACCGCGCCCTGGCCGAGGGCATCCCCGGCGCGCGGTTCGTCGAGCTGACGGCCGGCCACCTGCCCATGGTCGAGCGGCTGCCCGAGCTGCGGGAGCTGCTGCTGGGCTTCCTGGCGGCGAGCCCGGCCCACCCGGTCGCGGCCTGATACCCCGTCACCACGGCCCCGGCCGGCCAGGTGCCCGGCCGGGGCCGCGCGGGAACACCCGGCCGGCCGACGGTGTTCGCCCGATCATGCGCATCGGAGAACTCGCCCGCCTGACCGGGGTGTCCACCCGCCTACTGCGGTACTACGAGGAGCAGAACCTGCTCCGGCCCACCCGCTCCACCGGGGGCTACCGCGAGTACGACGAGGGCGACACCGTCCGGGTGCGGCAGATCCGCAGCCTGCTGGCGGCGGGCCTGTCCACCCGGGTGATCGCCGAGATCCTCCCCTGCGCGAGCGGACCGGTCCCCGCCCTGGAGGCCTGCCCCAACCTGCTCGGCACGCTCCGCGACGAGCTGGCCGAACTCGACGCGCGCATCGGCGAGCTGACCCGCAGCCGGAACGCCCTGGCGGGCTACCTGGACGCGGCCGAGCCGCCGTCCCGCCTCTACACGGCCGCCTGAACCGGCCGGGTCGCCGTCGGCGAGGGCCCGGCCGATGCCCGTCGGGGCGACCGGCACCCCCCGACCGGGTGAAACCCGCCCGCCCCGGGGTGGGCCACCGGCCTCCCCGGGGTATCGCGTGACCTGCGGCGTTGCGCATGCGCCCAAGCCGACGCCCACCTCCCATCCGGACTTCACCCGCACGTAGCGATCGTTAACGCCGCCCTGGAAACCTCCGTGTCATGAACGCCCACCCTCCGGCGACCCCCCAGGAACCGCGCTTCCCGCTGCCGCAGCGCCACCGCCGCGTCCTGGCCTGCTTCGCCGTCCTCGCCTCCGTCACCCTGGGCACCCTCGGCGTCGGCGCCACCGTCGAGACCGTCCAGCACGGCACGGTCGCCACCGCCACCGCGACGGTCCGGGATTGACTTCCGCTCTCCGGCCTAAAGGCCGGAGATTCCTACCACGGTCGGCTGACCGTCTCGGTGGGTTCCTGCTTCACCGCGCTGCGCCGGTACAAGTACCGGTCTTACCTGCGCTCGACAGGCGGACACCGCCAGTCCGGCGGCCTGGGCGACGTTGACCGCCGCGTTGATGTCCCGGTCGAGGACGGCCCCGCAGTTCGAGCAGACCTGCGAGGTGGGCTCGAAGCGTCCTGTTCGATGGAAGGCGCGCCCGTACCGGTTCGGGTAGAGGCGGAAGGAGTACCGGAGCTGCATGACGATCAACCTGTCCGAGGGCACTGACAACAGTGCGGGAGACTGCGAACGCACACGTCACGACAGGGTTCAGACTCGCTTCACCACCAGGCTGAAGCCCGGCCCACTGCGATCAGCCCCGATAGCACCGCCGAACCGCCACCGCCCGCCCGCCTGATCGCGGTGCGGGCGTTTTTCGTGCCCGGGGCGCGGCCTGGTGGGGCGCGGCGGTCAGGCCGGCTGGCCGGCGCGGGGCGCGGCGGGGGCGGCGGGGGCCGGGATGGTGATGTCGGGGTCGCGCCGGGAGTGCCGGCCGGTGCCGGGGGCGGGGACGAGATCGGGGGCCGGCGCGTAGCGGGCGGCGGGGGCCCGGAGCAGCCAGCCCGGGGGGCGGGTGCCGCGCGGGGCGGGGGTGATCAGACCCATCCGGTGGAGCAGGTCGAGCGCGTCGCGGCGCAGGGCGGTGCGGTCGGCGAGGTAGCCCCGGTGCCAGCCGGCCGGCAGGCCGTACTCGTCGGCGATGTCGCCGAGCACGCCGTCTATCAGCGCGTCCGGGACGGGCACATCGGGGCCGGTGGTCTCGCCCGGGAGCGGCCGGACCTCCTCGACCAGGCGCTCGACCAGCAGCAGGGCCGCCTGGGCGGCCGTGTCGGTCCCGGGCAGGGCGAGGTCGGTGAGCTCCTCCGCCGGGTCGAGCAGGGCGACGCCCTCGGCGCGCAGCTCCGACTCCAGGCCGAGGAAGTCGGCGAGCGCGGCCGGGCCGGTCCGGCCGTGGTCGCGCAGCCAGGCGCGCTGGTCCTCGGGCAGGTCGGCGGCCAGCACGACCGGGGTCTCGGCCAGCCGGCGGCGGACGGCCGTACCGGGCTCGGCCTCGGCGGCGCGGCGGATGAGGTCGGCGGCGTCGTCGGCGAGCGCGGGCGGGCCGACCGGGACGGCGCGGGCGAGCTCCCGGTCCACCGTCAGGACGGCGGCCGGGTCGGACGGCTCGGCGGGCAGGTCTGCGGACAGCTCGGCGGGGAGGTCGCCGAGTACCTGCCAGTCGGCGAGCACGGCGAGCGCCATCACGAGGTCGGGGCAGTCCCCGGGGCGGGCGGCCGGACCGGTCCCGGGGTCGGCGGCCTTCATCGCCGCGAGCAGGCGGTCGAGCGGGAGTTGTTCGGGCGCGTCGACCAGCAGGGCGAGCGCGAGGGCGAGCTGCGCGTACCCGCCGGGGGTGAACGGGGCGCCGGTGACGGGGTGTTCGAGGCGACGGGCGGCGCCGGGGCCGAGTCCGGCCTTGTGCAGGCGGGCATGCCAGGGGCCGACCACCAGGCGGTAGCCGAGCAGGGTGTCGAAACGCTCGGCGAGCCAGTCGCGGTGACGGCGGATCAGCGGGAAGCCGTCGGCGTGCGGCCCGGAGGCGGTGACCAGCGGGTGGGCGACGAGCAGCCGGGCGGCGATCCGCCGTTCGGCCGCGGTGGCCGCGGCGGAACGATCCTGCGGCACCACGGCGGGCCCCCGGGAGCGTTCGGGCTTGCGGTGCCGGCCGGGCTGGCCCGGCTTGGCGCCCGAGAGGACGACGGGCAGCGCGGCGGCGTCCCGGCGGGCGCGGCGCAGGCCGCCGGCGGCGCGCGGTTCACGGGCGCGCGGCGGCGCGGGGGTGTGCGCGGTGGGGCCGTGCCACCAGCTGACCTCGGTGGCGGCCGGTCCGGCGGCGACCGGTTCGGTGGGAGCGCCGAAGTGCCGGGCCGGGTAGAGGCCGAGAGAGGCGGCGCAGAGGTCGTCGGCGGTACGGGGGTCCGCCTCAGCGAACCAGCGCGCGAGGCGGAGCAGCCCCGGGTCGGGCGAGAGCACCTCGGCGGACGGGGAGGGGGAACCGGTGGGCGCGTCCGATTCCGGGCGGTCGGGGCAGGCGGCGGGGGCCGGGCCGGGGCCCTGCGGGGCGTCAACTCCCGTGGTGGGGGCGGCTCCGGGTACCGGACGGGGGGCGGACGCGCGTACGACGAGGACGGCGTCGGTGGTGCCCCGCCCCGCCCCGCCCGTGCGCCCGTCCGACCTGCCACCGGCCGTCCGCGCGGCGCCGGTCGCGTACTCCTGCTGCTCCATGTCGGGAACCAGACTAGACGGTGGGCGCGGCCCTCGCTGGCACCCGCCCGGCTCCCGGCGACATCCGGCCGAACGGCGACCGAACGGCGGGCGGGCAGCGGACGGGCGACACGTCACCCCGGTTGCGCGGACGGACCTACGCACCGGTAACAATCTCTTCCGCGCCCCCTTCAGGTCGCCTGTCGTGCCCACCGCTCCGCCCCGCCGCCCCGCTCCCCCACCCAACCACCCGCCCGGAGGACACCGCCGCATGAGCATCCGTACGACCACCCGCGCCGTCCTCGGCGGTCGGCTGCGCTCCGCCACCGGCCTGCTCACCGGCTACGCCACCACCTCGGCGGCCCACCTGGGAGCCCTGCTGACCGGGACGCCGGCCCTGCGGCACGCCACCAAGCCGCCGCTGATGCCGCTGCTCGCCGCGCACAGCGTCACCCGGGCCACCGAGGCCGGCCGGCGCGCTCCGAAGCTGCTCACCCCGGCGCTGCTGCTGAGCGCGGGCGGGGACGTGCTGCTCCAGCTCGGCGACGACACCGCGTTCCTGGCCGGAATGGGTTCGTTCGCGGCGGCGCACGTCTGCTACGTGACGATGTTCGTCGGCCAGGGCGCGCTGACCGACCGGCGTCGGGCGGCGGTGGTCGCGGCGGCGTACGCGACGGCCTGGGTGACGATGGTGGGCCGGCTCTGGCCGGATCTCGGCGACCTGCGGATCCCGGTGGCCGGCTACAGCCTGCTGCTCGCCTCGACGGCGGTCACCTCGGCCGGGCTGGGCGCGCGGGGCGGGCTGGGCGGCGCGCTGTTCCTGCTCTCCGACACGCTGATCGCCACCAAGCTGGCGAAGTGGCGCCGGCTGCCGGGGCACGAGTTCTGGATCATGGCCACCTACATCCTGGCGCAGTACCTGCTGGCGACCGGTGCGCTCCGGGCCGCCGAGTCCCGGGAGGACGGGGACGGTCCGGCCACGTTCCGGCCCGCCACGTTCCGGCCCGCCACGTTCCGGCCCGCCACGGTCTGACCCGCCACGGTCCGACCGAGCGCGCGGGTGCCGCCGGACACTCCGTCCGGCGGCACCCGTCCTCGCCCCTCGGTCGCGCGCGGCCCGTGGGGCACCCTCGCGGAAGCGTCCCTTCAGGCCGATCCGGCGCCGGCCGACCGCCGCCGCAGCAGCCAGAAGCCGCCGACGCCGCCCACAACCAGCAGCGCACCGCCGACTAGCTCCGCGGGGTCGGCCGCCACCGAGCCGCCCAGACCGGTCTTCACCGCGCCGTGCGGGGCGACCTGCTGACTGCCGGCACCGGACTGCCCGAGCGAACCCGCCCACTCACCGGCCGCCTCGCTCCACCCGCCCAGGCCCGAGGGCGCGGAACCACCGGAGGTGGACACCGAGACCGTGGTCACCGTGACATTGGTGGTGAAGGCGCCGCCGTCCGGGCAGGTGCCGTCGATCTTGTTCTCGCCGCCGAACTTGCTCGCCAGCCGGGCGGAGCCGGTGTGCTTGCCGTCCGAGCCGAGCGTGAGGGTGGCCGGGCCGCCCTCGAAGGCCGGCGAGCTGGCGGTGATGGTCTTGGCGTTGGGCTTGTCGGACTTCTCACAGGCGACCGTGACCGTCACGGTCTGGCCCGGTGCGGCCTGGGACGGGCTGACCGAGGCGGCGCCGTCCTTGGCCAGCGCGAGGGGGGCCGTCAGGCCGGTCAGCACCGTCGCGCCGATCAGGGCGGCGGCGGCCGTACGCGTGGGGCGCATACCGGAACCTCCGGGTTCTCTCGGGCGCAGCCGGGGACTCCGATGTCCACGTGATCGAACAACTACACCCGGTCACTCACCGACGCTAGGCACACCCTCCGCGCCCGGCCACCGCTCTGGCCCGTTCGAGGGAGAGCCGACTACGCCCAGTGACGAGGCCCCCCAGGGCCGCTCAGAGGTCCAGGTCGACGACGACCGGGGCGTGGTCCGAGGTGCCCTTGCCCTTGCGGGCCTCGCGGTCGACGTAGCTGTCGGTGACGGCGTCCACGAAGGGCTTGTTGGCGTAGGTGAGGTCGATCCGCATGCCCCGGTTCTTCGGGAAGGCCAGCTGGCGGTAGTCCCAGTAGGTGTAGGGGCGGTCGTACTTCAGCGGGCGGGGCACCACGTCGTGCAGGCCGGCCGCGTCCAGGGCGGCGAGCGCGGCCCGCTCGGCGGGGGTGACGTGGGTCAGGCCCTCGAAGGCGGCCACGTCGAAGACGTCCTGGTCACTGGGCGCGATGTTGAAGTCGCCCAGGACGGCGTAGGGGCGCTCGCCGGCCGCGTCCTCCAGCGACGCCCGGCGCAGCGCCTCCAGCCACTCCAGCTTGTAGCGGTAGTGGGCGTGGTCGACCTCGCGGCCGTTGGGCACGTAGACCGACCAGACCCGGACCGGGCCGCAGGTGGCGGCGATGGCGCGCGGCTCGACGTCGGGCAACAGGGCGTCGTCGGCGAGGTAGCCGGGCTGCTCGGGCAGGTCGCGGACGACGTCGTCGAGGCCGATCCGGGAGACGATCGCCACGCCGTTCCACCGGCCGGTGCCGTGCGCGGCCGTCTCGTAGCCGAGCTCGCGGACCGGCTCGTACGGGAAGGCGTCGGAGGCGCACTTGAGCTCCTGGAGGCAGAGCACGTCCGGCTTGGCGCTCTCCAGCCATTCGAGGAGCTTGGGCAGCCGCGCGGTGACGGAGTTGATGTTCCAGGTGGCGATGCGGACGGTCACGGCGGGCGGCCTTCCCGGTGGCGGTGGCGATGGCGGTTCGGTACGGACGAGTGCTGGACGCACGGGGGCGGGCGCCCTGCTGGACGCCCACCCCGAATCTACCGAACGGCACCGACAATCCAGCCGGCGCGCGGTCGGGCCGCACGCCCCGCCGGGTGCGGGGGCGTGCGGCCACAACCTCAAGGCGCGGCCTCAGGGCACGGCTTCAGGCCTCGATCTCAGGGCGCGGGCCGGACCACCGCCGCCGAGCCGCCACCACGGCGCACCGGTTCGGCGGCGGCGACCCAGCGGCCGTCCGGCAGCCGCTCGACACCGGTAGCCGCGCCGATCTCCGGCGTACTGGCGAACACGTGGCCGAGCGCCTCCAGCCTGGCCCGCTCCGGCAGCGCCAGGAAGCCGGGCTCGGCCTGGGTGGCCGCCGTGTTGCGCTGGCTGGCGCGCGGCGCGGCGATCGCCTGCGCCAGGCTCAGCCCCCGGTCCAGGCGCCCGAGCAGCACCTGGAGGGTGGTGGTGATGATCGTCGCGCCGCCGGGCGAGCCGGCCGCCAGCACGGGCTCGCCGTCGCGCAGCACGATGGTCGGCGAGAGCGAGGAGCGCGGCCGCTTGCCCGGCCCCGGGAGGTTGGGGTCGGGCACGCCCGGCACCAGCGGGGTGAAGTTGAAGTCGGTCAACTCGTTGTTGAGCAGGAAGCCGCGGCCGGGGACGGTGATGCCGCTGCCGCCGGTCTGCTCCAGGGTCAGGGTGTAGGAGACGATGTTGCCCCAGCGGTCGCCCACCGTGAGGTGACTGGTGCTCAGGCCCTCGTACGGCTCGGCGGCGGGCGCCGGGCCCACGCTCGCGCAGGCGGCCGGGTGGCGCGGGTCGCCAGGGGCGATCGGGCTGGTCAGGGCCCGGTCGGGGCTGATCAGGCAGGCCCGGGAGGCGGCGAACCGGGCGGAGAGCAGCTCCTTGACCGGGACGTCGTTGAACGCCGGGTCGCCCACCCAGCGGTTGCGGTCGGCGAAGGCGAGCCGGGTGGACTCCAGGAAGTGGTGGTAGTACTGCGTGGTGTCGTAGTCGGCGACCTCGCCGTCCTCCAGGATGCCGAGCGCCTCGCCGACGGTGGTGCCGCCGGAGCTGGACGGGGCGATCGAGTAGAGGTCGTAGTCCCGGTAGGCGACGTGGGTGGGCTGCTGACGGCGCACCCGGTAGTCGGCGAGGTCGGTGGCGTCCACCTTTCCGGGGCGGGCGACCCGGCCGGACGCCGGATCGACCGGCGGGTGCTGGACGGTGCGGACGATGTCGGCGCCGATGTCGCCCCGGTAGAGGGCCTCGGTGCCCTCCTTACCGAGCTGCCGGTAGGTGGCGGCGAGATCGGGGTTGCGGAAGGTCGAGCCGACCACCGGGAGCGCGCCACCGGGCAGGAAGAGCCGGGCGGTGTCGGGGAAGTCCTTGAACCGGGCCTGGTTGAGCGAGGTCTGGTCCTGGAAGGTCTGGTCGACGGTGAAGCCCTGCTCGGCGATCCGCTGGGCGGGCTTGAGGGCCTCGGCGAAGCTGCGCCGGCCCCATTGTTCAATGGCGGTCTGCCAGGTGGCCGGGGAGCCGGGCACGCCGACGGAGAGGCCGCTGGTGACGGCGTCGGCGAACGGCAGCGGCTTGCCGTTCTCCAGGAACAGCGAGGTGTCGGCGGTCCGGGAGGCGGTCTCCCGGCCGTCGATGGTGTGCACCCGCCCGCTGGCGTGGTCGTAGTAGACGAAGTACCCGCCGCCGCCGATCCCGGCCGAGTACGGCTCGGTGACCCCGAGCGCCGCCGCCACCGCGACCGCCGCGTCCACGGCGTTGCCGCCCTTGCGCAGCACCTCGATCCCGGCCGCCGTGGCGTCGGCGTCCACACTGGCCACCGCCCCGCCCCAGCCCACCGCCTCGGGCACCTTGGCCGGCGGCGCCACCGCCCCGGCCGGTCCGACGGTGGACCACACCAGCGCGGTGGCGAGCAGCAGCGGTGGGGCGATACGGGCCAGGGCTCTCATCCGAACTCCTCTTCCCCTGAATCGGCCGGATCGACTGAATCGGCGTCAGCTCCGTTGTTTCACAGGAGCCATGACCCCGACAACCGTGCCGCCTCGCTACCAACGGGTAGTTGACACGCCACAGCGGGCCCGACCGGCGGGCGGGCGGTCGCTTCGCGGACTGACAGCCGGCAGCTGACAGATAGCAGCTGTCATTTGTCAGTCGTCACTCGCCGCCCCCCGGCGGCCCGGTTACGGGACCGCGCGTTCCACCCGGCGGCGCTTGATGGTGCGGAACCGGCGGGCGACCTGGCGGGCGAGGTCGGCGGCGCCGACCAGGCCGGCCTCGTTGCCGAGGGCGGCGTGGACGATGGCCGACTCGGGGCGGAAGCCCCGGCCGGTGAGGGTGCGGCGGAAGGTGTCGCGGGCGGGGCCGAGCAGGAGGTCGCCGGCCTCGGAGACGCCGCCGCCGATGACGAAGCGGCCCGGGTCGAGGGCGGCGGCCAGGTTGGCGATGCCGACGCCGAGCCAGGTGCCGACGTCGTAGAGCAGCTCGGTGGCGGTCGGGTCGCCGGCCCGGGCGGCCTCCGTGACCAGCGGGCCGGTGATGGCCTCGACGTTGCCGCCGGCCCGGGCCAGCAGTGCCTGGACCACCGGGGACTCCTCGGCGACCAGTTCGCGGGCGTCGCGCACCAGCGCGTTGCCGGAGGAGTACTGCTCCCAGCAGCCCCGGTTGCCGCACGGGCAGCGGTGGCCGCCGGGCACCACCTGCATGTGCCCGAACTCGCCGGCCAGCCCGTACCTGCCCCGGTCCACGTAGCCGTCGCGGACGACGGCGCCGCCGATGCCGGTGCCCAGGGTGAGCATCACCATGTGCTCCTCGCCCCGGCCGGCGCCGAAGCGCCACTCGGCCCAGGCGGCGGCGTTGGCGTCGTTCTCGACGATCACCGGGAAGCGCAGCCGGGAGCTGAGCGCGTCGCGCAGCGGTTCGCCGCGCCAGTTGAGGTGCGGGGCGAAGAGCACCGTGGAGCGCTCGGAGTCGACCCAGCCGGCCGCGCCGATGCCGACGGCGTGGACGTCGTGCCGGTCGGCGAGCTCCAGCACCAGCTCGACGATGACGTCCTCGACCACCTTGGGGCTCTTGGACTTGTCGGGGGTGTCGGTGCGCAGCTTCTCCAGCACCTTGCCCTCGCCGTCGACGACGCCGGCGACGACCTTGGTGCCGCCGATGTCGACGCCGATGGTCGGCAGCCGGAGCAGGCCGGCGGGCAGGGCCCGGCGGCGGCGCTCGGCGCGCGGGCCGAGGCCGAGGAGGGTGGGCAGGACCGGCGGCCGGTTGCCGCCCTGGGGAGTGGTCACGGCTGGGGACGCTCCTCGGCAGAATGGTCGGACGCGGGGTCGGGGGTGGTCGAGGGCCGGCCCAGCTCGTGGGAGAGCTCGGCGAGGTCGGAACCGCCGGCCATCTCGGTGGTGAGCTGTTCGAGGCCGATCTCCGCACGGGGGTGGCTGCCGGCCGTCCGGCCCCGCTTGAGCAGGGTGAAGTGGTCGCCCACCAGGTAGGCGTGGTGCGGGTTGTGGGTGATCAGCACGACGCCGAGCCCGGCGTCCCGCGCGGCGGTGACGTACTTGAGCACCACGCCGGACTGCTTGACGCCGAGCGCCGCGGTCGGCTCGTCCAGGACGAGCACCTTGGCGCCGAAGTGCACGGCCCGCGCGATGGCCACGCACTGGCGCTGGCCGCCGGACAGGGTGCCGATCGGGCGGTCGACGTCGGGCAGGTCGATGCCCATGTCGGCGAGCGCGCTCCGGGTGGTGGCGCGCATGCCGTCGGCGTCGATCCGCAGGCCGCCCCAGCGCTTGTGCCCCTGCTCGGAGCCGAGGAAGAAGTTCCGCCAGACGGGCATCAGCGGGACGACGGCGAGGTCCTGGTAGACGGTGGCGATGCCGCGGTCCAGGGCCTGGCGCGGGGAGTCGAAGGTGACCTCCTCGCCGCCCACCGTGAAGGTGCCCTCGTCGTGCCGGTGCAGCCCGGCGATGATCTTGATCAGGGTGGACTTGCCGGCGCCGTTGTCGCCGAGCACACAGCTGATCTCGCCGGTCCGCAGGGTCAGCGAGACGTCCTCCAGCGCGCGGACGGTGCCGTAGGTCTTCCCGACCCCGGAGAGCGCGAGCAGCTCGGTACCCGGCAGAAGAGGGACGGGCGTGGTCATCGGGGCCCCCGTTCGGCGCGGCGCTTGACCCAGGTGTTCAGCAGGGCGGCGAGCAGCAGCATCGCGCCGAGGAAGAACTTGAACCAGTCCGGGTTCCACTGCGCGTAGATGATGCCCTTGCTGGCCATGCCGAAGATCAGCGCGCCCAGCGCGGAGCCGACCACCGAGCCGTAGCCGCCGGTGATCAGGCAGCCGCCGATGACGGCCGCGACGATGTAGATCAGCTCGTTGCCGACGCCCTCGCCGGACTGCACGGTGTCGAAGGAGAACAGCAGGTGCTGGCCGAGCACCCAGGCGCCGAAGCCGACGAACAGGTAGAGCACCGTCTTGGTCCGGGCGACCGGGACGCCGACCGCGCGGGCCGCGGCCGCGTCGCCGCCGACCGCGAAGACCCAGTTGCCGAAGCGGGTGCGCAGCAGCACCCAGCTGCCGACCAGCAGCAGGCCGATCCACCACCAGACGGTGGCCTTGATCGTCAGCCCGCCGACGGTCACCTCGGAGGCGAACAGCCAGCGGCAGGACGCGAAGCCCTCCATGTCCGAGATCGGCTTGGTGGAGACGGTGCCGGAGACCAGCTTGGTGACGCCGAGGTTGGCGCCGGTCAGCATCAGGAAGGTGCCGAGCGTGACGATGAAGCTGGGCAGCCTGGTGCGGGCCAGCATCCACCCGTTGAACAGGCCGACCGCCAGCGTGACGGCCAGCGAGACCAGCACGCCCACCCAGGTCACGGCGGTGAGCTGGTAGGAGACCATCGACGAGGTCAGCGCGGCGGTGGTGACCAGCACGCCGGCGGAGAGGTCGAACTCGCCGCCGATCATCAGCAGCGCGACCGGTACGGCCATGATCCCGATGGTGGAGGCCGCGTACAGCACGGTGCCCAGCGAGGGTACCCGCAGGAAGGGCTCGGCGACGGCGGCGAAGACCAGGAAGACCGCGGCGGCGGCGATCAGCGCGCCCAGTTCGGGCCGGCCGGCCAGGCGGCGCAGCGCGGCCGGGCGTTCGCGGTCCTGGACGAGGACGTCCGGGGAACTCACCTGGTCCCCCTCGCCACGTACTCGGCGAGCGCGTCCGCGTTCTCCTTGGTGAGGATCTGCGGGCCGGTGGCGACCGGCTTGCCGCCGCCGAGCATGTCGAGGTTGGAGCGGTAGAGCCAGAGCAGGTCGACGCCCTCGTAGCCCTGGAGGTAGGGCTGCTGGTCGACGGCGAAGCCGACGGTGCCCGCCTTGAGGCCGGAGACCACCTGGGTGCCCAGGTCGAAGGTGTCGAGCTCGACCGGTCGGCGGGCGTCCTGGATCGCCTGGAGGCCGGTGGCGGCCATCGGTCCTGAGAGGGTGAGCACGGTGTCGATCGCCGGGTCGGCCTGGAGCTTGGCGGAGATCGCGGCGCGGGCGTCCGGCATGTTGACGCCGTCGACGTACAGCACCTGGAAGGCGCCGCCGGCCCGGCCCTGGGCGCCGGAGCAGCGCTGCTCCTGGCCGACGTTGCCCTGCTCGTGGATGACGCAGAGGACGTTCTTGCGGCCGCGGGCGGCCAGTTCGCCGCCGGCGGCCTGGCCGGCGGTGCTCTCGTCCTGGCCGATGTGGGTGAGCGCGCCGAAGCGGGCGGAGAACTCCTGGCCGGAGTTGATGGTGATGACGGGGATGCCGGCGGCCTTGGCCTTGCCGAGGACGTCGGCCATCGCGTCGCCCTTGGCGAGGGTGACCAGCAGGCCGTCGACCTTCTGGTCGATGGCGGCCTGGACGAGCTGGACCTGGTTCTGGGTCTGCGCGTCGTTGGAGTAGAGGAAGGTGATGTTGTCCTTGGCGGCGGCCTGCTCGGCGCCCTTGCGCACGGTGTCCCAGAAGGCGTCGCCGGCACCGGCGTGGGTCACCATGGCGACCTTCCAGCGCGGGGTGGTGACGGCGCTGCCGCCGGCGGCCGACGCCTTGGCGCGGGCCTCCTCGGCGCGTTTGCCTCCGGTGCTGCTGCAGCCGGCGGCGGCGACCGTCAGGGCCAGGACGGCGAGCGCCACGGCGACGGGCCGGAGCCGGCGGACGGGACTCATGCGGGTTGTGCTCATCCCCATAGTCTCGCTTCCCCGCGGACGCGCGTTCGCACCGCCTCGCCCGACGGGCCGATCCGTCCGGGCGGTATCGTGCCCTGCGGGGGATTCCTGGGCGTTCGCTGGACGTGACGTCCGGGCAGAGCCTGCCAGAGTGGCAGACTGGGGCGGACCCGAAAAGGGAGCTTCGCGGAAACGTGATGTTCCTCTCAGGTTCCGCACAGATTCGGACGGCAACCGATCCCCGTTACGCGCCGTCTGATGCCATTGAGGTGGCGTTCCGGGCGAGTGGGGCCCGGGCGGCTTCGAACCCGGATACGAGAACTTGATGCAACTGACAGGTACGCCATTCTTCATCTGCACGGTCATCCTCGTGCCGATCTCCATCGCGGTGGCGATGTGGTTCTGGGGTCGGGTCAAGGGCCCCGAACCGGTGCGCGTCCTGTCCAGGCTCGCCATGATCGTGTTCTGCCAGGCCACCGCGGTGCTGATGGTCTTCATCATGGTCAACAACGCCAACCTCATCTACGGCAACTGGGACGACCTGCTCGGCACCGGCCACCACGTGCGCGCGGTGCCGTCCGTCCCGCCGATCGACCAGGCCGGCGGCCAGACCTCGGCCGCCGGTGACGCCGCGCACCCGTCGGCCAACAAGGTCCAGCAGTCCTTCCGCGGCGTGGACGACCCGAAGGTGCCGAACGACGTCCAGAAGACCGACCTCAAGGGCCAGCTGTCCGGCGTCGACGGCGAGGTGCTGGTCTGGCTGCCGCCGCAGTACCACGACCCCGCGTTCAAGGACAAGAAGTTCCCGGTGGTCGAGCTGATCCCCGGCTTCCCGGGCTCCTCCTCCACCTGGTACGGCACGCTCAAGGTCTCCGAGCAGCTCAAGCCGCTGATGCAGCAGGGCAAGGTGGCCCCGTTCATCCTGGTCTCGCCGCGCACCCTGCTGCTGGGCAACCGCACCGACGCCGGCTGCACCGACGTACCGGGCAAGGTCAACGCGGACACCTGGCTCACCCGGGACGTCCCGCAGATGATCCTGGACAACTTCCGGGCCGACCCGTCCGCCGACCGCTGGGCCGTCGCCGGCTACTCGGCGGGCGCCCACTGCGCCACCAAGCTCTCGCTGGCCCACCCCAACCGCTACCGGGCCGCCATCAGCCTCTCCGGCTACAACGACCCGGCCAAGGAGCCGGACTCGCTGGTCGGCAAGGACCCGAAGCTCCGCGAGGCCAACAACCCGGTGACCATCCTCAAGAGCGCGCCCCAGCCGCCGAAGGTCGCGCTCTACATCTCCGGCAACAAGGGCGACGGCTACGAGGACGGCCAGGCGCTCGCCGCCGTCGCCAAGGCGCCGACCACCGTCCAGGTGGTCGAGACCACCGGGCCGCACTCCAGCGACGTGTGGAAGGACATGGTGCCGGGCGTCTTCGAGTGGCTGACCGGCATCATCCCGGCGCTGTAACTCGCCCGCTCGCCTCCGGGGCGCTTTGACCCGGTGCCGACGGTCGTCGCTCCCTCGCGCCTCCCTTTCGGCACCGGCGCGCCCCTTCGGCTCGGGGCGGGCCGGTGCTCCGGGGCGCTCCGGGTGCGCGGGGCTCAGGCGAGTTCGAGCGCCAGGTAGAAGTCCACCCGGTCCTCCAGCCGGGAGAGGTCACGGCCGGTCAACTCCTCGATGCGGCCGATCCGGTACCGCAGCGTGTTGACGTGGACGTGCAGCTGCGCGGCGCACCTGGTCCAGGAGCCGTCCGACCGGAGGAACGCCTCCAGGGTGCGGACGAGGTCCGCCTGGTGCTCGATGTCGTAGGCGATCACGGTGTCCAGCAGCCGACTGCGGAAGGCCCGGCGGACCTCGTCCGGCACGGCCGCGAGCAGCAGCACGTGCGAGGCCAGCTCCTCCGGCCCGGCCACGCAGACCCGGCCCACCCGGGCGGCGGCGATCCGGCGGGCGTGCCGGGCCTCCTCCAGCGCGCCGCGCAGCCCGACCGCCTCCCGGGCGGGGGCCGAGACGCCGAGGGTGATCCGGCCCTCCGAACCGAGCCCGGCCTCCAGCGGGGCGAGCAGCTCGCGCAGGGCGTCGGCGGGCACCGGGCTGTCCGGCGCGGGCAGCACCACCACCGCGCCGGTCCCCGCGTCGGCGACCAGCGCCCGGTCGCCGGCACCGCCCAGCGCCTCCTCCAGGATCGCCCGCACCGCGCCCTCGGGCAGGCCGGTGCCCTCGGCGCTGAGCACCAGCCAGGAGCCGTCCGGCGTCCGCGGCCCGGGCTCGCGGCTCTCGTAGCGGGCGGCCATCGCCGAGGACGCGTACAGGGTGCGGCTGATCTCGGCCGGGTCGGCGTCGCGCTGGAGCAGCGCGAGCACCTCGTCGGCGAGGCGGCGGCGCAGTCGGCGGCCCTCGTCGCGGCGGTGGCGCTCGGCGGCGACCAGCCGGGCCAGGTTCTCGGCGAGCTGCTGGCGCTTGGCGGTCCACTCGGTGACGTCGCCGGCCACCGCGAGCACCCAGTCGGCGAGCGGCGCCTCGGCCTCGGGGTCGGCCGGGGCGGGCAGCAGCGAGTAGGCGCCGGCCGCGAGGCGGGCCCGGTGCGGGGGGCGGCGGCGCTGGCGCTGGGCGGCGAGGTGGGCGCGGACCAGCTGGTCGCGGTCCCCGGCGGGGAGCCGGTCGGCCGGTCCGGCGATCACCGCGCCGGTCGGGGTGAGCACCCAGCAGTCGAGGTCGAGGTCCCCGCCGAGCAGGTCGAGGACGGCGTCCAGGCCGCCCCCGCCGGCCGCCGAGACCAGCTGCCGGTGCCGGTCGACCAGGGCGGCCAGGTCGGCGGCCCGGTCGGCGGAGACCTGGCGGCCGACGAACTCGGTGACGGTGCCGAAGGCGATGTCGTCGGGCACGGCCAGCAGCGGCATCCGGTGCCGGCGGCACGCCTCGACGAGGTCCTCGGGGACGGGGCCGACCTCGGCCTCGCCAGCCGCCAGGGCGACCGCGCCGCCGGCCACGATGGTGCGCACGAAGCGCTCGGAGTCGGCCGGGGCGGTCCGCCAGAGCATGCCGGTGAGGACCAGCTCGCCGCCGTGCAGATAACGCCCGGGGTCGTGCAGGTCGGTCGTCATCACGCCGCTGACCTGCCGGTCCAGCTCCTCCTCGGCCGCGAGCAGGCGCAGGCGCGGGGCGCCGGGGGCGAGCAGGTCACGGACACGCATCCGGGGGCTCCTAACGGGCTGGCGGTGGGGTGTGGGGGTGGTCCGAGCGCTCGGTCCGCGGTCACAGTGTGCCCGAACACCCGTGCTCGGCGTTACGTCCCAACGGGTGCCCGGATTACGGGGTCGTGGCTTGGGAATCACGGCCGGATTACGGTCGTAGGTGTGGCCCGGCGCGCGGCTGGGCTGCGGCATCGTGCTCCTTAGAGGAACGTACAGGATGCCGGGCGGGACCACAGCCGGGGCTTCATGCCATCGGTGACTGCCAGTGGCCCCCGTCACAGCGGTTCACTGGCCACACGCCGCCGGACACACCCCGGTGACCCGACGCATAGGCGACGACGCGGTGGGCACGGTTCGAACACCGGACCCCGGGCCACCGGACACGGGCACTGTGCCCACCCGTCCGGACGGCAACGACTTGAGGAGAGACCCGCATGGAGTTCCTTCGGCCCGCCACCTGGGACGAGGCACTCGCGGCGAAGGCCGAACACCCGGCCGCGCTGCCCATCTCGGGCGGTACGGACGTCATGGTCGAGATGAACTTCGACGTGCACCGGCCACCCGCGATCCTCGATCTGAACCGCGTCACCGAGCTCACCGAGTGGTCGAACGACGGCGAGGCGGTGCGGCTCGGCGCCGCCGTGCCCTACAGCCGGATCATCGACGAGCTGTCCGGCCCGCTGCCCGGCCTCGCGCTGGCCGCCCGCACGGTGGGCTCGCCGCAGATCCGCAACCGCGGCGGCGTCGGCGGCAACCTGGGCGCGGCCTCGCCGGCCGGCGACTCCCACCCGGCGCTGCTGGCGGCCGGCCGGGACGTCCTCGTCGAGGCGGCCTCCGTCCGCGGCACCCGGCTGATCCCGATCGACGACTTCTACGTCGGGGTGAAGCGCCACTGCCTGGAGGCCGACGAGCTGATCCGCGCCGTGCGGATCCCGGTCGCGGACGGCCCCCAGCAGTTCTCCAAGATCGGCACCCGCAACGCGATGGTGATCGCGGTCTGCGCGTTCGGCTTCGCGCTGCACCCCAGGAACGGCACCGTCGGCACCGGCATCGGCTCGGCCGCCCCCACCCCGCGCCGCGCCGTCGAGGCCGAGGAGTACCTGCGGGAGGTGCTCGCCGAGCGCGGCCTGTGGGAGAGCGGCGAGCTGCTGGGCGCCGAGGTGGTCCAGCGGTTCGGCGAGCTGGTCAAGGCCGCCGCCTCCCCGATCGACGACGTCCGGGGCACCGCCGACTACCGGCGGCACGCGCTCGCCGTGATGGCACGGCGCACGCTCACCTGGACCTGGAACGACTACCGCAAGCAGATCAGGAGCGCGGCATGAGGGTCACGTTCACCGCCAACGGCAAGCCGGTCGAGGCCGACGACGTGTGGGAGGGCGAGAGCCTGCTCTACGTGCTGCGCGAACGCGTCGGCCTGCCCGGATCGAAGAACGCCTGCGAGCAGGGCGAGTGCGGTTCCTGCACGGTCTACCTGGACGGCGTGCCGGTCTGCTCCTGTCTGGTCGCGGCCGGCCAGGTGCAGGACCGCGAGGTGCGCACCGTCGAGGGGCTCGGCGGCGAGGACGGCGAGCTGGGCCTGGTCCAGCAGGCCTTCGTGGACGCCGGCGCCGTCCAGTGCGGCTTCTGCACGCCCGGCCTGCTGGTGCAGACCGACGCGCTGCTGGAGCAGGACGCCCAGCCGTCCGACGCGGACATCCGCGAGGCGCTGTCGGGCAACCTGTGCCGGTGCACCGGCTACGAGAAGATCATGGACGCGGTGCGGCTGGCGTCCGCCCGCAAGTGCGCCGGCGCCCACGCCGGTGAGGCGGTGGCGGAATGAACGCGCGGACGAGTGACCGGACCAGCGGTACCCGGACGATCCAGGGCGAGAAGAACCTCCAGGAGATCCGGCAGTCCAGCAAGGACGGCATCGGCGGCTCGCCGCTGCGCCCCGACGGCACGCTGAAGGTGCGCGGCGAGTTCGCGTACTCCTCCGACCTGTGGCACGAGGACATGCTCTGGGGTACGGCGCTGCGCTCGCCGCACCCCCGGGCGAACATCCTCTCCGTGGACATCTCCGAGGCGCTCACCGTGCCCGGCGTGTACGCGGTGCTCACCCACGAGGACATCCCCGGGGCCAAGTACTACGGCCTGGAGATCGCCGACCAGCCGGCCCTGGCGATCGACAAGATCCGCTACCACGGCGAGGCGATCGCGCTGGTCGCCGCCGACCACCCGGAGACCGCCCGGCGCGCGGTGAAGAAGATCAGGGTCGAGTACGAGGTGCTCACCCCGATCGTCACCGAGGAGCAGTGCCTCGACCCGGAGACCTACGGGTACGTCCACGAGCCGCACGAGTACAAGTCCCACGCGTACGGCAACATCTGCCACGAGCAGCACCTGGTCTCCGGCCTCGGCGTGACCGACGAGGTGCGGGCGCTGGCGGACGTCGTGGTCAGCGGCACGTACGAGGTCGGCATGCAGGACCAGGCCTTCCTCGGCCCGGAGTCCGGGCTGGCGGTGCCGGCCGAGGACGGCGGCATCGACCTCTACATCGCCACCCAGTGGCTGCACGTGGACCGTCAGCAGATGGCGCCGGTGCTCGGGCTGCCGGAGGAGAAGGTCCGGCTCACCCTGGCCGGCGTGGGCGGGGCGTTCGGCGGCCGCGAGGACCTCTCGATGCAGATCCACGCCTGCCTGCTGGCCCAGCGCACCGGCAAGCCGGTCAAGATCGTCTACTCCCGGGACGAGTCCTTCTTCGGCCATGTGCACCGCCACCCGGCGAAGATGTACTACGAGCACGGCGCCACCCGGGACGGCAAGCTGGTCTACTCCGACGCCCGGATCGTGCTGGACGGCGGCGCGTACGCCTCCGCCTCGCCCGCCGTGGTCGGCAACGCGGCCTCGCTGGGCAACGGCCCCTACGTGATCCCCAACGTCCGGATGCACGCCATCGCGCTGTACAGCAACAACCCGTCCTGCGGGGCGATGCGCGGCTTCGGCGCGGTGCAGGCGGCCTTCGGCTACGAGAGCCAGATGGACCGGCTGGCCGCCGAACTCGGCATGGACCCGGTCGAGTTGCGGCAGCTCAACGCCGTGCGGCAGGGCGACCGGATGCCCACCGGCCAGGAGATCGACGCGCCCGCGCCGGTCGCCGAACTGCTGCGGCGGGTCAAGGACATGCCGCTGCCGCCGCCGCTCGACACCGACGACCTGGACGTGCGGCTGCTGCCCGGCGCGCTCTCCAACACCTCGCACGGCGAGGGCATCGTGCGCGGCGTCGGCTACTCGGTCGGCATCAAGAACGTCGGCTTCTCCGAGGGCTTCGACGACTACTCCACCGCCCGGGTGCGGCTGGAGGTGATCGGCGGCGAGCCGGTCGCCCTGGTGCACACCGCGATGGCCGAGGTCGGCCAGGGCGGCGTCACCGTGCACGCCCAGATCGCGCGCACCGAGCTCGGCGTCGAGCAGGTGACCATCCACCCGGCCAACACCGAGGTCGGCTCGGCCGGTTCGACCTCCGCCTCCCGGCAGACCTACATGACGGGCGGCGCGGTCAAGCTGGCGGCCGAGGCGGTCAGGCGCGAGCTGATCGAGAAGGGCCGGCGCCGCTACGGCTGGACCCAGCAGGACCTCACGCTGGTCGGCGGCAAGGTCGTCTCCGAGTCGGCCGGTCCGCTGGTCTCCATGGTCGACCTGCTCGGCGACGACGCGATCGAGCTCACCCGCGAGCACCACCACCGCCCGACCGTGCCGTTCGACAAGGAGACCGGGCAGGGCTTCGGCCACGTCCAGTACACCTTCTGCGCCAACCGCGCGGTGGTCGACGTGGACGTCGAGCTGGGCCTGGTCAAGGTGGTCGAGCTGACCGCCGTCCAGGACGTCGGCAAGGCGCTCAACCCGCTCTCGGTGGTGGGCCAGATCCAGGGCGGCTGCACCCAGGCGCTCGGGCTCGCGGTGATGGAGGAGATCATCCTCAAGGACGGGAAGGTGCGCAACGCCTCCTTCACCGACTACCTGATCCCGACCATCCTGGACACCCCGCCGATCCCGGTCGAGATCCTCGAACTGCCCGACCCGAACGCCCCGTACGGGCTGCGCGGAGTGGGCGAGGCGCCGACCGTCTCGGCGACGCCGTCCATCGTGGCCGCCATCCGCGACGCCACCGGTCTGGCGCTGCGGCGGATCCCGGTCCGCCCCGAGCACCTGACCACCGAACAGCCCGGGGAGCTCTAGCCCCGCGCACCCCCTCCTGCTCCCCCACACCCCCGCGACTCCCCGGGGCGGCGTCCGGTCTTCCCCGCCGCCCCGGGGCGGAGCACACCCCTCCAACAGCACCACGCGGCACCGGGGCCGCCCCCGCCCACGCCGGGGTCCGGTGGCGGCCCGCTCCACCCGTGCAACCGTGAGTCGAATCGTCCCCCTGTGCCACGCCTTCGTCACCTGGCTGCCAGGTCGGCTCGCCCACCCCAACCCCCTTTGACACTTGGGAGTGGACATGACCAGGATCCCCACGGAGCCCGGCACCACTGCAGACAGACCCATCGAGGACACCGAGGACGACGCCCCCACGTCGGTCCCGGCCCCGCCCGGCAACGCGCTGGACGCCTACTTCAAGATCTCCGCCCGGGGATCGACCCTCGCCAACGAACTCCGCGGCGGCCTCACCACCTTCATGGCGATGGCGTACATCATCCTGCTGAACCCGCTGATCCTCAGCGGCGCCGACGTCACCGGCGCCAAGCTGGACCACGCGGCGCTCACCACCGCCACCGCCCTCGCCGCCGCCGTCACCACCGTCCTGATGGGCGTGGTGGGCAATGTGCCGCTCGCCCTCGCGGCCGGCCTGTCCGTCTCCGGCGCCGTCTCGGCCCTGGTGGTGCCGCACACCACCTGGCCGCAGGCGATGGGCCTGTGCGTGATCTACGGCCTGCTGATCGTGCTGCTGGTGGTCTCCGGCCTGCGCGAGAAGATCATGAACGGCATTCCGCTGCCGCTCAAGCACGCCATCACCATCGGCATCGGCCTGTTCGTGACCGTCATCGGCCTCTTCAAGGCCGGGTTCACGCACACCGGCGGCCCCACTCCGCTCTCACTCGGCCCGGCCGGCGAGCTCACCGGCTGGCCGGTGCTGATCTTCTGCCTCACCCTGCTCGCCATCTTCGTGCTGACGGCCCGCAACGTGCGCGGCGCCATCCTCATCGGCATCGCCGGCGGCACCGTCGTCGCCGTGATCGTCAACCGGCTCGCCGACCTGCCCGCCGAGGCCTGGCGCAACTCCGCGCCGGTCTGGCCCGGTTCGCCGGTCGCCGCGCCCGACTTCAGCCTCTTCGGCGACGTCGACCTGTTCGGCGCCTTCGGCGGCAAGGGCCTGGGCGCGATCAGCGCCTCGGTCGCGGTCTTCACGCTCGTCCTGGCCGGCTTCTTCGACGCGATGGCCACCATCATCGGCGTCGGCACCGAGGCCGGACTCGCCGACAAGCGCGGCCGGATGCCCGGCCTGTCCAAGGCCCTGTTCATCGACGGCGCCGGCGGCGCGGTCGGCGGCCTGGCCGGCGCCTCCGGGCAGACCGTGTTCGTCGAGTCCGCGACCGGCGTCGGCGACGGCGCCCGCACCGGACTCGCCTCCGCCGTCACCGGCGGGCTCTTCGCCCTGATGCTGTTCTTCTCGCCGCTGGCCGCCATCGTGCCGGTCGAGGTGGCCTCCGCGGCCCTCGTCGTCATCGGCTCGATGATGATGAGCCAGGCCCGGCACATCGACTGGTCCGACCGCGAGGTGGCCGTCCCGGCCTTCCTGACCTGCGTGCTGATGCCGTTCACCTACAGCATCACCGCGGGCGTCGCGGCCGGCGTCATCTCCTACACGGTGATCAAGGCCGGCCGGGGGCGGTGGCGCGAGCCCGGGGCGCTGATGTGGATCCTCACCGGGGTGTTCCTCGTCTACTTCGCGCTCACCCCGGTCAAGTCCTGGCTGGGCGTGCACTGACCGGCCTCGCCGCCGAGGTGCCGCCGCCGGACGGGATCGTCCTCCCGTCCGGCGGCGGCACCGGCGGCACTCCCCTGCCCTCGACCGCACCGATTGACTACCCTCGAAAGCGCAAAGGAGCCCCGTCATGCAGGACATCGCCCAGCAACTGCTGGCCTGGCACGCGTCCGGCCGCTCCTTCGCCGTGGCCACGGTCGTCGGGGTCTCCGGCAGCGCACCGCGCGACCCCGGCGCCGCGCTCGCCGTCGACGCGGACGGCGAGGCGATCGGCAGCGTCTCCGGGGGCTGCGTCGAGGGCGCCGTCTACGAGCTCTGCCAGGCCGCCATGGACTCCGGCGAACCGGTGCTGGAGCGGTTCGGCTACAGCGACGAGGACGCCTTCGCCGTCGGTCTGACCTGCGGCGGGATCCTGGACGTCTTCGTCCAGCCGGTCCGCCCCGGGGCCGACCCGGCCTTCGACACCGGCCTCGCGCTCATCGCCGCCGGCACCCCCGTGGCACTCGCCCGGGTCGTCGCCGGACCGGCCGGGCTGCTCGGCGCCACCGTCGCCGTCACCGCCGACACCCACCACGGCGCCCTCTCCCCCGCCCGCCCGGTGCCCGCCGCCACCCCGCTGACGACCCGCGCCGCGCGGCACCTCGCGGCCGCCCCGCTGGAGCGGGCGGTCGTCGCCGAGGCCCGGGCCATGCTCGACGCCGGCCGCACCGGCCGCCTCGTCCTCGGCCTCGACGGGCGCCCCTGCGACGAGCGCGAGCAGGGCACCGTCACGCTCTTCGTCGAGTCGTACGTGCCCGCGCCGCGGATGCTGGTGTTCGGTGCGATCGACTTCGCCGCGGCCGTGGTGCGGATCGGCAAGTTCCTCGGCTACGACGTCACCGTCTGCGACGCCCGGCCGGTCTTCGCCACCGAACGGCGCTTCCCCGAGGCCGACCGGGTGGTCGTCGACTGGCCGCACCGCTACCTGGACTCCCAGCTGGACCGGCTGGACGGCCGGACGGTGCTCTGCGTGCTCACCCACGACGCCAAGTTCGACATCCCGCTGCTGGAACGCGCGCTGCGGCTGCCGGTCGGCTACGTCGGCGCGATGGGCTCGCGCCGCACCCACCGTGAGCGCGAGGCCAAGCTGCGCGAGGCCGGCCTGGGCGAGGCCGAGATCGGCCGGCTGCGCTCGCCGATCGGCCTCGACCTCGGCGCCCGCACCCCGGAGGAGACGGCCGTCTCCGTCGCCGCCGAGATCGTCGCCCACCGGCGGGGCGGCAGCTGCCTGCCGCTGAGCGCCGGGGACGGGCCGATCCACCACGACCTCGCGGCGACGGACGGCCGGGGCGACGGGCCTGGCGGGGCGGACGGGCCGCACCAGGCGGACGCCGGCCGGGAGCGGAAGCCGCACGCCGCCTGACGGGGCCGCTGCCCCGGCGGTTCAGCGCACCACGTTGTAGGCCTCGCAGATCATCGGCGTGCTGGTCGCCATCCCCACCTCGCGCAGGATCGGCAGCAGCACCGCCGAGAAGTGGTCGAAGGCCTCCCGGGACTCCCACACATCGGTGACGTGCCAGCCCGCGCCGTCCGGCAGCGGGCCCGCCGCGTGCGTCAGCAGACCGCGCACCGGCCAGTCCTCGGGACGGTTCAGCCCGGTGCCGCCGGTCAGCCGGTCCACCGACTCCTCGTACTGCTCCTGGGTAACCCCGGGAAGGTCGAACACCACGATGATCGCCATCGGAAGGCTCCTGTACCTGCGGCTCGTGTCCCGGCCGCTCGTGTCCCGGCGGCTTTGTGTCCCGGCGTTCGGGGCGGCCCGGCCGCCTCCCCCAGTGCAGCCCCGGACCGCCCGGACGGCCAACCCGGTACCGCCGACCGGGTGAATTGCGGGCCCCCCGGGAGCGCGGGACGCTGGAGGCGAGGACTCGTCCGAGCCCGGAGAGGGGCACCGCCATGCGCGTGCTGCTGGAGATCGAACTCGACACCCAGACGGCCAACAAGGCCATCACGGACGGCGCCATCATGGCCAAGTTCAACCAGATCATGGCCGACCTCAAGCCCGAGGCCGCCTACGCCTTCCCCCGCCACGGCCGGCGCTGTCAGATCGTCGTCGTCGACGTCCCCGACGAGGCCGCCGTGGTGCAGATCTGCGAGCCGTTCTGGTTGGAGTTCAACGCCCACATCGACATGCACATCTGTATGAACCCCGACGACCTGCGCGAGGGCCTGGGACGCGTCGCCGGCTGAGCTTCGCCGGCTAGTCCGAGACCGCCAGCTTCACGCCGAACCCCACCACCACCAGACCGGTCACCCGGTCCATCGCCCGGCGCGCCGCCGGGCGGCGCAGCCAGCCGCGCAGCGCCCGGGCGAAGCCCACCAGCACCGTCGACCAGACCAGCCCCTCCACGACGTGCACGGCCGTCAGCGCCACGCCGGCGGCGAAGTGCGGCGCCCCCGCCGGGATGAACTGCGGCAGCACCGCCACGTAGAAGACGCCCACCTTCGGGTTGAGCAGATTGGTCAGCAGACCGCGCCGCCAGCCGGCCGCCAGCCCGCCCGCGTCGGCGCGCTCCTCCTGCTCGTCCTGCTCGTCCGCGGCCCCGTCCTCGGCCCCGTCCCCGGGGTGCGCCCGGGCGCGGAGCATCCCGACGCCCATCCACACCAGGTACGCGGCACCCGCCCAGCGCAGGATCTCGTAGCCCAGCTGCGAGGCGGTGAGCAGCGCCGTCACCCCGGCCGAGGTGAGCGCGCCCCAGAGCAGCGTGCCGGTCTGGATGCCGAGCACCACGCCCCAGGCCTGCCGACGGCGGCCCAGCGCCGACGTCCGGAGGATCAGGGCGGTGTCGAGACCCGGGGTGAGCGTCAGCAGCCCCACGACGAGGGCGAAGGACCACAGGGCGGTCGTCATCTCCATGGCCCCCGATCGTACGGGGGGCGCGCCGGTTCACCGCAAGGGTTTCGGGCCGCTCGGGCCGGTTACGCCGTGTCGCGCACCCGCTCGGCCACCCGGCGGCCCTCCTGCTCGGTCGGGTCGAACTCCACCCGCTGCCCCTCGACGAGCGTCCGGTCGCCGCCGTCCGCCGCCACGATCGAGTCGTAGTACACGTACAGCGCCGGGCCGTCGTCGTCGGGGGTGATCAGGCCGTACCCATGGTCGGCGTGGTAGGACTGCACGATGCCGGTGGCCATCGGGGTCTCCTCGGGTCCGTAGTCGGCGCGGGGCCGGAGCCTCCCCCACGCCACCCATGATCGGTGCTGAACCGGCCGGGCGCACGCCCCGGCCCGAGCGGGAGGGGGGACGACGGCGGATGCGCACGGCCCGGGCGATCTCCCTGCTCCTGCTGCTCCAGGCCCGTCGCAGCATGACCGGTGCCGAGCTGGCCGCCGAACTGGAGGTCTCCGAGCGCACCGTGCAGCGCGACGTGCTGGCGCTGGCCGAGGCCGGGGTCCCGGTGTACGCCGACCGCGGGCGGGCCGGCGGCTACCGGCTGCTCGACGGCTACCGCACCCGGCTGACCGGGCTCGACCGGGCCGAGGCGGAGGTCCTGCTGCTGGCCGGGCTGCCCGGACCGCTCGGGGACATGGGCCTCGCCGATCCGGCCCTCGCCGCCCGGCTCAAGGTCGCCGGGGAGTTGGGCGAGGCGCCGTCCACCGGGGCGCGCCGGTTCCACCTGGACGCGCCGGGCTGGTTCCGCGACGCGCCCGTGCCGCCCCTGCTGGCCGAGGTCTCGCGGGCGGTGTGGGGCGGGCGGCTGCTGCGGGTGCGCTACCGGCGGCGGCCGGACGCCGACCCGGTGGAGCGGCTGCTGCGGCCCTCGGGACTGGTGCTGAAGGCGGGCGCCTGGTACCTGGTCGCCCGGCCGGACGGTGGCGGGGACAGCGCCGAGCACGGGGAGCACCGGGTGTACCGGGTCGACCGGCTGGTCACCGCCGAGGCCTCGGACCGTCGCTTCGCCCCCGACGAGGGCGACGAGGGCTTCGACCTGGCCGCGTTCTGGGAGGCCAAGGCGGCCGGGTTCGCCCGCTCGCTGCTCCGCGAGACGGTGATCGTCCGGCTCACTCCCCGGGGCGTCGAACGGCTGCCGCACCTGCTCGAACCGGTCGCCGTACAGGAGGCACTGGCCGGCGCCGGGCCGCCGGACGGGCACGGGAGGGTGACCGTCCGGCTGCCCGTGGAGTCGCTGGAGGTCGGCTACGAGGAGTTGCTGCGGCTCGGACCGGAGGCCGAGGTCCTGGAGCCGCCGGCCCTGCGCCGACGGCTGGCCGAGGCGGCGGCGCGCACCGCAGCCCTGTACGGGGCCCCGGCCGCCGACGCGCCGTGAGCCGGGGCTCCCCGCGCCGCCGCCGTCACCGCCGTCAGCGGTAGCCGGCCGGGTCCACCGGGCCGTCCGCGCCCTCCACGTCCACCAGGTAGCGCCAGGCGTCCGGGCGGCTGCCGTCCAGGTCGGTGAAGCCGTACTCCAGGGCCAGCCCGCCGCTGGAGAGGGAGGTGCCGTTGAACCGCGCCACGGCGGGGTCGGCGGCCAGCGCGGCCACCGCGCGGCCGACGTACGCCGTCGACTCCGAGATGCCGAACTGCGGCTCGGCGACCGTCGCCTCGCGCCAGGTCTCCTCGGTCACGCCGTAGTGCTCCAGCATCATCTCCGAGCGCATCCAGCCCGGCGTCAGCGCCACCGCCGTCCCCCCGCGCGGCGCCAGCTCGTGCCCCAGCGCGAACGCCATCCGCAGCACGGCGGACTTGGCGACGTCGTAGAAGAAGGAGTTCCGGTAGCGGGTCGCGTTGTACTCGGCGGTGCCGTCGGTCATCTCGACCACCAGCCCGCCCGGGCGGCGCACCAGCAGCGGCAGCAGGTGGTGGCTGGTGATCGCGTGCGTCTCGACGGCGAGGCGCAGCAGCCGCAGTCCGTTGTCCAGGTCGTGCTCCCAGACCGGGCGGTCCCAGGCGAACAGCTGCTCGCCGCCCCAGATGTCGTTCACCAGGATGTCCAGCCCGCCCTGCTCGGCCTCGATCCGCGCGGCGACCTTCGCGACCTCGGCGGGCACCAGGTGGTCGGCCCGCACCGCGATGCCCCGGCCGCCGGCCGCCGTCACCAGCTCGGCCGTCTCCTCCAGGGTCTCCGGCCGGTCGTACTCCGACCGGTGCCCCTCGGCGCTGCGCCCCGTCCCGTACACCGTGGCCCCGGCGGCGCCCAGCGCCACCGCGATCCCCCGCCCGGCCCCCCTGGTCGCCCCCGCCACCAGCGCGACCCTGCCCTTCAGCGGCTGCTCCGTCATCCCTCGCCCTTCCTCACGTGCCCCGGTGTCTCCACCCGTCTCACGATCGATCCTCCCCGGGAATCCCGACATCTCCTGTCGGGATTCCGGAGAAGGGTCAGAAGGGTCAGACGTATGGCGGCGGTACCATACCCATATGGCTCTCAAGCGCACGACCGTCTACGTCGAAGCCGAGGATCTCGCCGTGATCAAGGAGGCGGCGGCCCGGGAGGGGATAGCGGAAGCGGAGATCATCCGGGAGGGGATCCACCTCGCGGCGATGTCCCGGCGCAGGTGGGACGAACCGTTCTTCAGCCGGACCTACAAGCCGATCGGTGAGGCGACCGAGGACGACGTCCGGGCCGACAAGGCGGCGGCCTACGAGCAGACGAAGCAGGCCGCCGTTCTTCCCGAACGGAAGCAGGGCGCCGCGTGATCGTCGTGGTGGCGGGCACGTCCGGCCTGCTCGCGGCCCTCGACGAAGAGCACCCGGCCGGCGCCGCCGCACGGGAGGTCCTGGACCGCTCGGGCCTCCTGGTCCTCTCCCCCGTGCTGCTGAGCGAACTCGACCACCTGGCCCGGCGGATCCTGGGATTCGACGCGGCCCTCGACGCGGTCAACGACATCCTGCGACGGGTCCGGTCCGGACGGGCGGTGATGCCCGAGATCACCGCCGGAACCCTGGAGGCCGCGCAGGCCGTTCGAACCAGACAGCTGGATCTTCGCCTCGACCTCGCGGACGCCGTCAACATCGCCCTGGCCGCGCAGTTCCGCACCGACGCGATCCTGGCACTCGATCAACGAGACTTTCGAGCGGTCCGCCCGCTGACGGCCGAGCACAAGGCCTTCCGGATCCTGCCCTTCGACCTGTGATTCGGGTGACTCGGCTGATCCCATGGGCGGTCCTCCCGGCCGGCCTCAGTCCGCAGTACCCGGCGGGACGACCCAGCGGGTCGGCTGACCGGTCACGGCGGCGATCATGTCGTAGTCACCGTCGTAGTGCAGGACACTGACGCCGTGCCGCTCGGCTGTCGCGGCGATGAGGAGGTCGGCCACCGACAGGGCCCGCCAGTTGCCGGCCGTCGTCAACATGGCCTGAACCTCGATCGCCCGGTCCCACACCTCGTCCGGCGTCGGCAGCCAGTCGAAGCCCCGCAGGCCCTCCCGGATCCGATCGGCGTCGGCCTTGGACCGGGCGCTGTGCATGATCTCCAACTCGACGGCACCGCAGAGCGCGAGCCGCCCTTCGTTGAACAGCCGGTCGACCACGGCGCGCACCACCGGCTTGGGATAGCGGGCGAAGGCCGACTTGTCGATCAGGAACCGCTCACTCACCCCTGTCCACCGGCCCGGTGAGATCGGGCAGTCCGCCCTCGGCGAGCCAGTCGAGGAACCCCCGGCCCTTGCGTCGCTTGACGGCGTCCTCGAGGGCGGCGTTGACGGTCGCGACCTTGGTCGTCGTTCCGAAGATCTCGGCGGCTTCGGCCAGCAGGGCGTCATTGACGTCAATCACGGTACGGGCCATGGTCGACCTCCCAGAGCGGCGCAGACCTGCGATATCACCGTCGAGCCTATCCGATATCACAGGCCCGTGCGGCTGGCCTGCGCGGCTGGTCAGGTGACGTTGAGGCGGGCCGCGAGGCGCAGGAGGCCGGGGGCGAGGCGGCTGAGGAAGCGGGCGGCCTTCGCCTCGGGGGTGACGGGGACGACGGGGCGCCCGGTGCGGACGGCGGCGAGGATCGCGGTGGCCACCTTCTCCGGCGGGAAGCCGCGGCGGGCGTAGAGGCGGGCGGCCCGGGCCTGCTTGGCGGCCTGCTCCTCGGCCGTGGTGGCGGAGAAGGTGGAGGTGCGGGTGATGTTGGTGTTGACGAGGCCCGGGCAGATGGTGGAGACGCCGATGCCGTGGCCGGCGAGTTCGGCGCGCAGGCAGTCGGAGAGCATGAACACCGCGGCCTTGCTGGTGGCGTAGGCGGTGAGCGCCTTCGAGGGCAGGTACGCGGCCGCGGAGGAGAGGTTGACGATGTGGCCGCCCTCGCCGCGGTCGGCCATCAGGGTGCCGAAGGCGCGGCAGCCGTGGATGACGCCCCAGAGGTTGACGTCGAGGACCCGCTGCCACTCCTTCTCGGTGGTCTCCAGGAAGGTGCCGGAGTGGCCGATGCCGGCGTTGTTGACCAGCACGTCGGGCACGCCGTGCTCGGCGGCGACCTGCTCGGCGAAGGCGTCGACGGCGGCGCCGTCGCTGACGTCGACCCGGTAGGCGTGGGCGGCCGGGCCGAGCAGGCCGGCGAGTTCGGCGGTGCGGCGGGCCGCGTCGAGGTCCAGGTCGCAGACCACCACCCGGGCGCCCTCCTCGGCGAAGGCGAGCGCGGTGGCCCGGCCGATGCCGCTGCCGCCGCCGGTGACGACGACCAGCCGGCTGTCGCCGGGGGCACCTGCGCCTGAGTGGCCGGCCTCGGTACGGCTGATGTGCTCGCGGACCAGTCCGGCCACGGTGGTTCCCTTCTCCAGCAGTGCGGACCAGTGGGTGGCGCGCAGGGTCCGACGGGTCAGCCTGGGCACCCAGCACTCCAGTCCCTCGGAGAGGTAGCTGCCGACGTAGTGGTCCCCGGTGAGGGTGATCAGCTGCACCGGCACCTCGGTGGGGCGCTCGCGCGGGTGGCGCAGGGTCTGGCGCATGTTGGCCCGGTAGAGCTCGATGCCGCGCACCGCGTCCCGGCGGAGGGTGGGCTGCGGGTGGTCGGCGCGCGGGGTGACGCCCTCCAGGTCGCGCAGCACCCGGGGCCAGGCGCGGGCCAGGCCCAGCCGCCAGACGCCGGGCGCGAGGAAGGGCAGGTGGAAGGCGGTGATGTACCAGGAGTGGACGCCCTGGGCGAGCAGTTGCCGGAGGTGGCGCGGGGTGGGGCGGCGGAGGCGCTCGCGCAGCCAGAAGCCCAGGTGGTCGAGGCAGGGCCCGGACATCGTGGTGTAGGAGGCGAGGCGGCGTTCGGCGCCGGGGGCCGTGACGGCCTCCCAGGACTGGAGCGAGCCCCAGTCGTGGGCGACCACGTGCACCGGGCGGTCCGGGCTGACCGCGTCGGCGACGGCGAACAGGTCGGCGGCGAGCTGCTCCAGGCGGTAGCCGGAACGGTCGGCGGGCGCGGCGGAGGCGCCGGCGCCGCGCACGTCGTAGCGGACCACGTGGTGGTCGCGGGCGAGGTCGGCGGCGACGTCGTCCCAGACGGCGTGGGTGTCGGGGTAGCCGTGGACCAGCAGGACGGTGGGGGCGGCCGGGTCGCCCTGCTCGAAGACCGCGAGTGGGACGCCGCCGGAGTGGACGGTGCGGGGGCGGGTGGCGGGTGGGCGGGTGGCGCGGGCGCTCATCGGGCGGCTCCCTCAGGGGCGGCGGTCGTCGTGGTGGGGGTAGGGGCCGGCTCGGCCTGGGCGGCACTGCTCCACCGGCGGACGTGCGGGAGGTCGTCGTCGAGCCAGTAGGCGTCGTCCTCGGTCACCACCAGCAGTTCCTCGAACTTGATGCCGACCTCACGGAAGCCGATGTGCGGCTCCACGGCCCACAGCCCCGGGGTGGGCGCGTGCCGGGAGGAGCGGCCGTCCGCCCAGAGCGGGGAACGGCCGTGCAGGCGCTCGCTGATCAGCTCGCGGCCGAGCGTCTGGAGGGTCCGTACACCGAAGCCGAAGACGTTCACCCCGGCGGGGCCGCGGGCGGTCGTCCGGGTGACCTGGTGGCCGATCACCCGGCCCGGGTAGACGCGGTGGCGGTTGTCGTAGCCGTGCGCCTCGATCTGGGCGTCGACGGCCGCGTACACCTCGGCGAGCGGCCTGCGGGCACGGACCTCGGCGAGGATCAGCTCGCGGTAGACCTTGAGGTCGGCGGCCAGGCGGTCCCAGACGCGGTTCTCGCCGACCTTGCCGCCGTAGCCGATGTCGGCGGTGTAGCCGTCCACGACGGGGGCGCAGTCCAGCACGTACGGCATGCCCTCCTGGAGGCGGCGGTTGCCCGCGAAGAACTGCAGCGGGGTGTGGAAGTGGCGGAACGCCGTCCGGTCGCCGAACCAGGCGAACGGGATGTGGAAGAAGTCCTGCACGCCGGCGGCCACCAGACGGCGGCGCAACTGGGCGGTGGCCTGGCGCTCGGTGACGCCGGGTTCGATCCAGGCGGCGACCTGCTCGGCGCAGTCGTACGCCAGCTGTTGGGTCTCCCGGAAACGGGCGAGGTCGCGCTCGGTGAACGGGAAGGCGGGAGTGCGCGGCACGGCGGGGGCTCCTTCTGGGGCTTCGGCGGGCTTGCTCTAGAGATCCAGGACGAGGGTCTCGCCCGCGGCGGCGCGGGAGACGCAGGGCAACACCGCCCCGGCGGCGCGTCGTTCGGGGGTGAGGCGGCGGTCGCGGTGGTCCGGGGTGCCGGCCAGCAGGCGGACCTCGCAGGTGCCGCAGAAGCCCTGCCGGCAGGAGTACGCGAGATCGGGGCGGGCCTCGCGGAGCACGTCCAGGGCGGAACGGTCCGCCGGGACCGGCAGCTCGGGGCCGTCGGCGCCGAGCCGCACGGTGAACGGCGCGCCGCCGGTGACCGGGGCCGCGCCGAACCGCTCGAAGTGCAGGCCGACGGCGGGCGAGGCGTCGAGGGCGTGCTGGACGGCGGCCAGCATCGGGGCCGGTCCGCAGCAGTAGACGGCCGCGCCGCGCGGGGCGTGGGCGAGGAGTTCGGCGCCGGTGGGCGGGCCGCCGTGCTCCTCGTCGGTGCGCAGGTGGACGCGGGCCGGGTCGAGCGCGCGCACCTCGTCGGCGAACGGGAGGGTGTCGGCGCTGCGGCCGGTGTGGACCAAGTGCCAGTCCAGGCCGATCCGTTGGGCCTCGCGGGCCATCGGGAGCAGCGGGGTGATGCCGATGCCGCCGGCCAGCAGCAGGACGGCAGATTCGGCGCAGAAGGCGAAGCCGTTGCGCGGCCGGCGGGCGCTCAGCCGGGTGCCGGGGTGCACGGTGTCGTGGATCTCCACAGAGCCGCCACCGCCGTCGGGCAGGCGGCGGACGGCGATCCGGTAGGCGGAGCGCTCGGCCGGGTCGCCGCAGAGCGAGTAGTGGCGCTCGCGGCCCGAGGGGAGCGCGAGGAGCAGGTGGGCGCCGGGCTGCCAGGCCGGGAGGGCGGTGCCGGAGGGGTCGGCGAGGGTCAGTTCGACGGCGTCGGCGGCGACCGCGCGGCGGGCGGTGACGACCAGTCGCAGCGCCTCGGTGGGGCGGCTGAACGGGCGGCGCGGGTTGCGGCGCAGCAGCGGGCCCCCGAGGGCGGGGCTGTAGCGGTCGCCGAACGCGGTGAGGAAGCGGAAGAACGTGTCGGCGCGCGGGCGGCCGTAGAGATCGGGGGGCGGGGTGCGCAGGTCCATCCGGCGGGGTCCTTGGGTCCGGTGGCAGCCGACGGGTGGCGGCTGCCAGATTCGGGGAGCGGCTGACGGCTGACGGCTGACAATTGACAGCTGACAGATAACAGATAACAGATGACAGATAACGTCAGCTGTCATCTGTCAGCTGTTATCCGTCAGTCGTCAGCCGCCGGGCGCAGGCCGCGCCGGTCACCTACCGGCGGCGGCGCGGGCGGCCGGGGAGGTCGCGAGGTAGCCGAGGGCCTGGCTGGAGGAGCCCTCCTGGGTGGGGTGGTAGCCGGGCCGCAGGTAGCGCAGGCCGGAGCGGATCGACCGGATCGGGTCCGGCAGCAGGCCGCGCTTGGCGATCCGGCCGGTCTCGCGCCAGGTGGGCTTGAGTCGGCCGTCGAGGGTCGGGTCGGCGGCGAGCAGGAAGCGGGCGCCGCGCACCCAGAGGTGGACCAGCAGCGGTCCGGAGATGAGCATGCCGCGGATCCGGCGCGCGTAGCCGGGGTCGAGGTGGACCATCAGGTCGAAGGCGACGCTGCGGTGCTCGACCTCCTCGGCGCCGTGCCAGCGCAGCAGGTCGAGCATCGTCGGGTCGGCCTTGGCGCGGTCCAGGCCCGGGGAGTTGAGCGCCCAGTTACCGAGGAAGGCGGTGAAGTGCTCGATCGCCGCGACGAACGCGACCCGTTCGACGAGGTTCTCGCGCCGCCGGGCCGGGCTCAGTCCGGGCTTGTCGCCGAGGACGCGCCCGAACAGCCAGCTGACCTGCCGGACGTAGGGGCGCGGGTCGAGGCCCTGGCCGAGCAGGTGGTCGAGGACCTCCTGGTGCGCCTCGGCGTGGATGGCCTCCTGGCCGATGAATCCGAGGACCTCGTCGCGGAGTTGCTCGTCACGGATGAGCGGGAGAGCCTCCTTGAACACCTTCACGAACCAGCGCTCGCCCTCCGGGAGGAGCAGGTGCAGCACGTTGATGACGTGGGTGGCCATCGGCTCGTCGGGGATCCAGTGCAGCGGCAGCCCGGCCCAGTCGAAGTGGACGTCGCGGGGCTCCAGGACGAGGCCATCGTGCACCCGGGCGGCGGGCGGCGCGAGGGCGGGGACGGGGGTGGCGCTGGGCATGGAAGGGCCCTCCTGACCTGCGGGCGGCGGCTCGACCCGGCAAAACGTACTCGCGGGTAGCCCGCACCACAAGGCTTTCGGCACGCCTTATCGACGTCGAGTCTAATAAGTGCTGCGCGCCGCGCGGGCCACCGGGAAACGTTGGAAACGCTGGAAACACAGCAAACGCCGGAAACGCGAAGACCCCGCCGAAGCGGGGTCCCGTGGGCTCGCGAGGTGCCTCAGACCGCCATGGCCAGCATCAACGGCGCGGCGCGGGCGGCGAGCAGTTCGGCCGCGGCCTTCAGGCGGTGGACGTCGCCGACCGGCATCGAGGTGGCCAGGCAGCCGACCGTGCTGCCGGCGGTCACCGGTACGGCCGCGCAGACCGTGCCGAGCGCGTACTCCTGGATGTCCAGCACCGGCACGGTGGCCGGCTGGCGCTCCAGGCGGTGCATCAGCTGGTCGGCGTCGGTGACCGTCCGGGAGGTCAGCCGGGCCACCGGGTGCCGGGAGAGGTGGTCCCGCCGGCCGTCGTGGTCGAGCTGGCTGAGCAGGCACTTGCCGATCGCGCTGGCGTGCGCGGTGGCCCGGAAGTCCACCCACTCCTGTACCGCCGGCGCCTGGTCGGACGCCGAGACCGCCTCGACCGACAGCTCACCCTCGTGGTAGCGGACGAAGTACACCGCGGCACCCAACTCGTCCCGCAGATCGTCGAGTTTGCGTTCCATCCGGGCGCGCACCAGCTGTTCCCGGTTGTGCTGGCCGAGCAGCGCGAAGGTGCCGCCGAGCACCCAACCGCCGTCCTGGCAGCGGAGGTAGCCCTCGATCTCCAGGATCTCGGCGAGCCGGCGAACCGTCGGCAGGCCCAGGGAGGTCTCCCTGGCGAGGGTCACGAGGGTGGCACCACCGGGGTGCCGGTCCACCGCCTCCAGCAGTCTGAGGGCGTGCCGCAGCGAGGTGAACGCACCGGGCACCCCCTGCTCCGGTGCGGCGTGACGGCCCGGGGCTGGTGTCGACATGTCGTCCCCTTCCGATGTCCACCCGCTACGTGACCCGCGGGTAGGCTCCACCCTATCCACCACCCGCCTCGCCCATCCCCCTCTCGTGGAATATTCAGGCGGACGCGGTGAATCGCTTGACTGGCATATGCCCCGCCCCGCGCCTGCTCACGCCCACTCACCCCCGTGCGGCCCCGCAGAGCGCCCCCGCGCTCCCGGAGCCGCCCGGAGCCGCCCGGGGACGGGTGATCAGGACTCGTCGGCGGTCCGGAGCCTGGTGACGGCGGCCTCCAGACGGGCGCCGTACTCCTCGTCGGCGGCGTGGAAGTGGGCGAGGTTCCTCTCGACGATGTCGTCGCGGGTGACCTGGGCCAGCGCACCGGCCAGGTTCGCGATCAGCCGGCCCCGCTCGGCCTCCGACATCAGCCGGTAGAGCTCACCGGCCTGGAAGAAGTCGTCGTCCTTGGTGTGGGCCGGGGTCGGGTAGGTCCCGGTCCAGCCGGACAGCTCCGCCGGGGCGGCGAGCGCCGCGTCGGTCTGCGCCGGGCCGTCGTACGAGTTGGGCTCGTAGTTCTTGGCGCGGCCGGCCGGGTTGAGCGCGCTGAACCCGTCGCGGCCGTAGGTGGCCGCCTCGGTGGCGCGCGGGGCGTTGACCGGCAGCTGGGTGTGGTTGACGCCGAGGCGGTAGCGCTGGGCGTCCGCGTAGGCGAACAGCCGGCCCTGGAGCATCTTGTCCGGGGACGGGCCGATGCCGGGCACGAAGTTGTTCGGCGAGAACGCGGACTGCTCGACCTCGGCGAAGACGTTCTCCGGGTTGCGGTTGAGCACCAGGCGGCCGACCTTCACCAGCGGGTGGTCGGCGTGCGGCCACACCTTGGTGAGGTCGAACGGGTTGAAGCGGTAGTCGGCCGCCTCGGCGACCGGCATCAGCTGCACGTAGAGCGTCCAGCTCGGGAACACCCCGCGCTCGATGGCCTGGTGGAGGTCGCGCTGGTGGCTGTCGGCGTCGCCGCCGACCACCTCGGCGGCCTGCCCGGCGTCCAGCGAGCGGATGCCCTGGTTGGTCTTGAAGTGGTACTTCACCCAGTAGGCCTCGCCCTGCTCGTTGACCCACTGGTAGGTGTGCGAGCCGTAGCCGTTCATGTGCCGGTACGAGGCGGGGATGCCGCGGTCGCCGAACAGCCAGGTGATCTGGTGGGTCGAGGCCGGCGAGTGCGCCCAGAAGTCCCAGACGTTGTCGGCCTCCTGGACACCGGTGAACGGGTCGCGCTTCTGCGAGTGGATGAAGTCCGGGAACTTCAGCGGGTCCTTGATGAAGAAGACCGGGGTGTTGTTGCCGACGAGGTCGTAATTCCCCTCCTCGGTGTAGAACTTGACCGCGAAGCCGCGCGGGTCGCGCACCGCGTCGTTGGAGCCCAGGTTGCCCGCCACGGTGGAGAAGCGCAGGAACAGCTCGGTGCGCCTGCCGACCTCGCCGAGGAACGCGGCGCGGGTGTACCGCGACACGTCGTCGGTGACCTCGAAGTAGCCGTACGCGCCGGAGCCGCGGGCGTGCACGACCCGCTCCGGGATGCGCTCGCGGTTGAACCGGGCGAGCTTCTCCAGCAGGTGCTGGTCCTGGACCAGCAGCGGGCCGTACGCGCCGGCCGAGGCCGAGTTCTGGTTGTCGGCGACCGGGGCGCCGGACTCCGTGGTCAGGATCTTGGGCATGACGGGTCCTTCGGTGTCGATAAGGGTGGCGCGTGGAGAGGGATGTGACGAGGCATCAGGGCCGGCGCGGCGCCGCCGGATCAGATGCCGAGCAGCCGCCAGGCCGCCGAGCGGCGGCGGGAGGAGTGCTCGCCGTCGGGGCCGTCCGACGGGCTGAGCGCGGCGACGGCGGCGCGGGCCTCGGCCGGGCCGCCCAGCGGGCGGGCGGCGGCGAGTTCGGCGGCCTCGCCGGCGGTCAGACCGGCCTCGGTGAACGCGGCGACGGCCTCGGCGGCCGGGACGGCGTCGAACCAGCGCAGCGCGAGGGCGGCGCGGCCGGCCTCGGTGAGGCGGCCGGTGACCCGGAGGCGGGCGAGGCCGCCGTCCGGGTGGACGTTGATCCGCACATGGGTCACCGGACGGCGCGGGGTGAGGCGGAACCGGTGCCGGGTGTCGGGCTGCAGGCGGGTGCGCGGCAGCAGTTCGAACCAGCCGTCCCCGTCGGTGTCCGGGTCCCCGCCGGCGGAGGCGTCGTAGCCGACCAGGTCGGCCCAGCCGGGGGCGTTGGCGACGAAGTGGGTGGTGTCCACCTCGACGCCCAGGACCTCGCCGCCCCCGGCCAGGGCGATCCGTACCCAGTCGTTGCCCTTGTCGCGCCGACGCCGGGTCTCCCAGCCCTCACCCATGACGGAGGCGCGGCCGGGAGCGTTGAGGTTGTGCGGGGAGGAGTAGTAGCGGTCGGAGGCGGCCTCGGCGACACCGCCGTGCTCCTGGGCCGCCAGGTCGAAGCTGAGGCCGTCCAGTTCGCGCGGGTCGGGCAGCACCTCGCCGTGGACGCGGAGCCGGGCGACCCCGCCGTCCGGGAAGATGTTGAGCCGGACGTGGGTGAACCGGGCCTCGGAGCGCACCTCGAACTCGTGGGCGGTGTCGCCCCGGAGCGGGGTGCGCGGCAGGATCTCCACCCACTCGGCGGCCGCGACCTCGGCCGGCGAGGGGTGGCCGGGTATCGAGGCGGCCTCGACGGATGCGCTCTCGGGGTAGTTGCCGGTGAAGTGCGCGGTGTCGACGACCAGTCCGCGGATCACCCCGGCGGCGCCGAGCCGGACGACCGCCCAGTCGTGGTCCTCGTCGGTGGGGTGCGGCTGCTCGGCGCCGACGCCGCGGCGCCGGCGGGACTCCCAGCCGTCCATGATCTGGCCCTTGTGGCCGAAGGTGTGCGGGCGGAACTCCGCGGGTGCGGCGACCAGCAGGTTCTCGGCGTCGGCGAAGGTGTCCTCGTTGGTGGCGACGACGCCGGCGCCGAGGGCGCGCGAGGCGAGGTCGACCAGCTCGGTGAACGGGGCCCGGGGCGCGACTGCGGGGGCGGCGTTCGCGGAAGCACCGGGCGCGGGAGCACCGGAGGCGGGCGCACCGGGGGCGGGAACGCTCTGGGCGGGGACCGTGGTCACTGGAGCTCCTCGGACGGGGTGCGGGGGCGGGTGAGCTGTACGCCGAACGGTTCGCCGGCGGGGTCGACGACCCGGCCGCGCAGCCAGGTGGTGCGGACGGCGCCGGTGAGCGTCCGGCCCGCGTACGGGGTGACGGGGTTGCGGTGGTGCAGTTCGGCGGCGTGGACGGCGAAGGCGCCGTCCGGGTCGAACGCGACCAGGTCGGCGTCGTGGCCGACCGCGATGGCGCCCTTGCGCCCGGCGAGGCCGACCAGCCGGGCCGGGCCGGCCGACATCCAGCCGACCACGTCGGCGAGGGTGTGGCCGCGCCTGCGGGCCTCGGTCCAGACCGCCGGAAGGCCGAGCTGGAGGGAGGCGATGCCGCCCCAGGCCGCCGCGAAGTCCCCGCTGCCGCCGTGCTCGGGCAGCAGCTTGAGATCCGGGGTGGACGGCGAGTGGTCGGAGACGACGGCGATGAACTCCCCTGCCGCCAGGGCCTCCCAGAGCGCGTCGCGGTTGGCCTCGTCACGGATCGGCGGGCAGCACTTGAAGGTGGTGTCGCCGTCCGGGACCTGCTCGGCGGCGAGGGTCAGGTAGTGCGGACAGGTCTCCGCGGTGACTTTGACGCCCTCCGCCCGGGCCTGGCGCAGCAGCGGCAGGACGGCCGCCGAGGACACGTGCAGGACGTGCACCCGGGCGCCGGTGCGGCGGGCGGTGTCCAGCAGCCGGGCGACGGCGGCGGTCTCCGCGTCGGCGGGGCGGGAGGCGAGGAAGTCCCGGTAGTGGACGCCGGGTTGCTGCGGCGCGGCGGCCAGCACGGCCGGGTCCTCGGCGTGGATGATGGCCAGCGCCCCGAGCCGGGCCTGCTCGGCCAGCGCGGCTTCCAGCCCGGCCGCCTCCAGGTGCGGGAACTCGTCGACGCCGCTCGGCGCCAGGAAGGACTTGAAGCCGAACACACCGGCGCGGTGCAGGGGTTCGAGGTCGGCCAGGTTGTCCGGGACGGCGCCGCCCCAGAAGCCGAGGTCCACCCAGGCCTGGCCCTCGGCGGTCTTCCGCTTGGCCTCCAGTCCGGCGAGGGTGGTGGTGGGGGGCACCGAGTTGAGCGGCATGTCGACGATCGTGGTGACGCCGCCGGCCGCGGCGGCCCGGGTGGCGGTGGCGAAGCCCTCCCACTCGGTGCGGCCGGGCTCGTTGACGTGCACGTGGGTGTCGACCAGACCGGGCAGCAGGGCGGTGTCGCCGAGGTCGGTCACCTGGCGGTCGTCGGCCGGGAGGGAGCCGTGCGCGGCGATCCGCTCGATCTTCCCGTCCCGGACCAGCACGTCCGCGGGACGCTCGCCGTCCGGCAGGACCACCCGGCGGGAGCGGATCAGCGCGGTCTCGCTGAGGGGCGTGGGGGGCATGGGGGGACCTCCGAAGCCTGGATGGGGGTGTCTGAATTGAAGGGACGCGCCGAAGGATGGCCGGAGCCTAGGCCTGCCTTCAACAAAACGTCAATGGAGGAAAGTACGAGGGCGGCGCGAGTCGGCCAGTGGCTCCCGGGGTGCTCAGCGGCGTAGGAAGGCGACCGCGAGCCGCTCCCCCGCGACCTCGGCCAGCTCTCCTGCCCTGGTCATGCCGTCACCCGGCTGCTCGCCCAACTCGCTGAGCGCGTAGGCGGCGACGAAGCCGGCGGCCCGCCACTCGCGCTCGGACAGCTCCACCCGCCCCGCGACGGCGGCCGCCCGAACCCCCGCCCGAGCAGCCGCCGCGGCGACGCCGGCGGGGGCCTTGCCGTGGAGCGTCTGCGCGTCCAGACAGCCCTCGCCGGTGACGACGAGGCGTGCCCCACGCACCGCCTCGTCGAAACCCAGCAGGTCGAGCAGGAGCTCGATGCCGGGTCGCATGGTGGCGCCGAGCACGGCCAGTGCGGCGAAGCCGACCCCGCCCGCGGCTCCGGCGCCGGGGGCCTCCCGGACGTCCCGGCCGACGGTGGCGGCGACCACGTCGGCGAACCGGGTCAGACCTTCCTCCAGAACCACCAGGTCCTCGCCGCTCGCGCCCTTCTGCGGGCCGTAGACGGCGGCGGCGCCGCGCGGGCCGAGCAGCGGGTTGTCCACGTCGCAGGCGACGACCACCTCGACACCGTCCAGGGTGCGGGCCGACGGACCGAGGCCGATCCGGTCCAGTCGGCGCAACGCGGCGCCGCCGGGCGGCAGTTCGGCGCCCTCGGCGTCCAGCAGCGAGATGCCGAGCGCCTGGAGCATGCCCGCGCCGCCGTCGGTGCTGGCGCTGCCGCCGAGGCCGAGGACGATCCGCCGGGCGCCCTGGGCCACCGCCCGGCCGATCAGCTGGCCGACACCGTAGGAGCCGGCCGCGAGCGGGGCGGTCCGGCCGCCGGGGAGCCGGGCCAGGCCGGAGGCCTGCGCCAGCTCGACCACGGCGGTGGTGCCCCGGACGGCGAGCGCGGCGTCCACCGGCAGGCCGGTGGGACCGGCCACCTTGGTGGCGACCCTGGTGAAGCCGGCCGCGAGGGCGGCGGCCAGGGTGCCCTCGCCGCCGTCGGCGACGGGCAGTTCGCGCACCTCGGTACCGGGAGCGGCACGACGGATGCCGGCGGCGATCCGGGCGGCGGCCTCGGCGGCCTCCAGGGTGCCCTTGAACTTGTCGGGAGCTACGACCACATGGCCCTGGTGGGGGGTGGCGGGCATGGCGTGGGCCTCACTTCCGGACTGGTCTGCCGATGGTTCGTCAAGCATGGACCCGGACGCCCCGGGAAGCGGCTCCCTCCCCGCCGTTCCCCTCGTCCCGCTTCCGACGTACGAGGGGCTCCCCTCGGTGAGGGAGGGAGCCGGTGCGACGCGCCGGGCGGCACGACCGAAGTGCCCCCTGTGAGGGTGGGCGCGTCGCAGTCTGGTCGATCGGCGGGCGGGCGGATGAGCCCCGGCCCGCCCGCCGATCGGGTCTGAGGTCGGCCGACGCCTGGCGGCCGACGACTGACAGCTGACGACTGACAGATAACAGCTGACAGATTTCAGATAACAGATAACAGATTCTGTCAGCTGTCAGTCTGCCTCCCGGTGGCGCGGGCACGACCGGGCAGGTACACGCCACGGGGAGGAGCCCTGGGGGCCGGCGGGGCTACTTCACCTCGCGGCCGGAGAGCCGCTCGACGCCGCGCAGCAGCGCCGAGTGGTCGAGGGAGCCGTCGCCGTTGGACCGGGCGGAGGCGACCAGTTGGGCGACGACCGCGCCGACCGGGAGGGCGGCGCCGACGGCCCGGGCGGCGTCGGTGACGATGCCCATGTCCTTGTGGTGCAGGTCGATCCGGAAGCCGGGGGCGAACTCGCGGTTCAGCATGTTGGCCTTCTTGCGGTTCAGCACGGTCGAGCCGGCGAGGCCGCCGCCGAGCACGTCCAGCGCGGCGGCGAGGTCCACGCCCGCGTTCTCCAGGAAGACCACGGCCTCGGCCAGCACCTGGATGTTGGTCGCCACGATCAGCTGGTTGGCGGCCTTGACGGTCTGGCCGGCGCCGGCCGGGCCGACGTGGACCACGGTGGCGCCGAGCGCGTCGAACAGCGGCTTGGCCTCGGCGAAGTCCTCGGCGGCGCCACCGACCATGATCGACAGCACGGCCTCGACCGCGCCCGCCTCACCGCCGGAGACCGGGGCGTCCAGGGTGCGGATGCCCTTCTCCTTCGCGGCCGCCTCGACCTTGATCGAGGTCTGCGGGGTGATGCTCGACATGTCGATGACGAGCGTGCCGGCCCTGGCGTTCTCCAGGACGCCGCCCTCACCCAGGACGACCTGCTCGACGTGCGGGTCGGCCGGGACCATGGTGATCACGATCTCGGCGTCCTTCACCGCGTCGGCGATGCTGGTGGCGCCGTGGCCACCGGCCGCGACCAGGGCGTCGATCTGCGGCTGGGTGAGGTTGAAGCCGGTGACGTGGTGGCCGGCCTTGACCAGGTTGGCGGCCATCGGGCTGCCCATGATGCCGAGGCCGATGAAGGCGATCTTGCGGCTCATCGCGTCGTTCCTTCTGTTGCGTACGGGGGGTGCGGGGGGCGGGGAGGAGACCGTCAGCGGACGGCCGCGCGGTGCTCCCGCGCGAGCCACTCGAAGCTGTCGGCGCTGACGCCGGTGGACGGCCGGTACTCCAGGCCGATCCGGCCGGTGTAGCCGGCGGCGGTGAGGCGGGCGAAGAGGTCCTCGAAGTCCAGTTCGCCGGTGCCCGGCTCGTTGCGGCCGGGGGTGTCGGCGATCTGCACGTGGCCGATCCGGTCGGCGTAGGTGTCGATGACCGCAGCGAGGTCCTCGCCGTTGCGGGCCAGGTGGTAGAGGTCGCAGAGGAACTTCGCGTTGCCCAGGCCGGTGGCGGCGTTGACCTTGTCCACCACCTCGACCGCGGCGGCCGCGGAGACCAGCGGGTAGTCCGGGGACTCGGGCCGGTTCAGCGCCTCGACCAGCAGGATCGCGCCGATCCCGTGGGCGGCCCGGGCGGCGAGGACGAGGTTCTCCAGCGCGAGGGCGTCCTGCTCGGCCGGGTCGACGCCCTCGACGCGGTTGCCGTACAGCGCGTTGAGCGCCGGGGTGCCGAGCGAGGCGGCGAGCGCGACGGTGACCGGCACATTGGCCCGGAAGCGGTCGCGCTCGGACGGCACCGAGACGGCACCGCGGGCGCCCCAGCTCAGGTCGTCGAGGAAGTTGAGGCCGGTGAGACGGACGCCGGCGTCGGTGAAGGCCTTGCGCAGCGCGTCCAGTTCGGCCTCGGACGGGTCGTACTGCTCGCCGAACGGCCACCACAGCTCGGCGGCGGTGAACCCGGCGGCGGCGGCTGCGGCCGGGCGCTCCAGCAGCGGGAGTTCGCCGAACAGGATCGACAGGTTGACCGTGAAGCTGTGCCGGGCGGCAGCGCTCGGTTCGGCGGCCACGTCCATCACCTCGTATCTCTCTTCCGTCATTCGACTTCCACAACGCGGAAGAAGGATTCTGTCTAGTGGAAGCATCTCCAGGCCATCGAGCGACTGTCAAGGCATCTGCAACAAATTGTTGAAGCGCTCCGCCACAGGCCGCTCGCTAGAGTGAGCGCGTGCGATTGATGGTGGAGTTCACGACAGAACCGTTCGAACTGGACACGTTCCCGCCGCACGCCGTGGCGGCCCGCAAGGCGGTCGACGAGGCGGGCCTCGCCGTCGCGGTCGGCCCGTTCGGCACCGGCGCCGAGGGCGAGGCGGACCAGGTTCTGGCCGCCGTGTCCAAGCTGCTCCGGGAGAGCCTGGACGCCGGCGCGACCCGGATCTCGGTCCAGGTCAGCGTCCTCGACGAGACCGAAACCGGAAGCGAGCCCGCGCCCGGGACCGAAAACAAGCCCGGGACCGGGAGAACCGCGGAGGGCGGTACGCCGTGACCGAACAGCCGCAACACCCGCTCGCCGCGGCGATCAAGCCGCTGCTGGACGCGATCGGCGCGACGCCCGTCCCGCTGGACGAGGCGAAGCCCGAGGACGTCCTCCTGGAGTGGGAGGGCGAGCGCGCGCTGGCCGTCCGCCTGCCGCACCTGAGCAGCGCGCTGGACCGCATGCTGGCCGAGATGACCCGGCAGTTCGACGGCCGGCCGTTGACCGAGCTGGACCGCTGGGAGAAGCAGCGCGTGGTCGCGTTGCTGGAGGAGCGCGGCGCGTTCACCGTCCGTCACGGCGTCGAGACGGTCGCCACGGCGCTCGGCGTCAGCCGCTTCACCGTGTACAACTACCTCAACCGCCAGGACAGCTCGAAGCCGAACTGACCCCTCCCGCAAGAGGCCCCGGAAGAGGCCCCGCAGGAGGCTTCACAGGAGACCCCAGAGGGGTACGCCCCGCCGGTCGGGCCAGTCTGGCCCGGCTCCCGGCGGGGCACACTTGTCTCATCACACACGAAACACCCCGGCAACGAGGGCCGTCGCAAAACGTAACCACCAACCGTTCAACAAAGTGTTGACGGCCTGATCCCACCGATCTAGCTTGTGCGGGTGGCACCACTCTCCAGGAGGTCCACTCGTGACCAACCACCCCCACGCCCTTGACGCCCTGGCGGCGACCGACACCGCCGAGCTGAGGGAGCTCCTGCTGGACGTCTGCACCAGCCCCGCCTGGGCCGACGCCGTCGTAGCGGCCCGCCCGTGGAAGGATCGCCGGGCCCTGCTCGACGCCAACGCCAAGGCGATGGCCGGGCTCTCCGTCGCCGACCTGCACGAGGCGATGGCCGGCCACGCCCGGATCGGCGCGCCCAAACCGGGCGACGCCACCTCCGAGCGCGAGCAGGCCGGCGTCCACGGGGCCGACGAGGCCCTGCTCGACGAGCTGCGCCGCGCCAACGCCGCCTACGAGGCCAAGTTCGGCCATGTGTTCCTGATCTGCGCGACCGGCCGCACCGCGGCCACCATGCTCGCCGCCCTGCGCGAGCGCCGGCCCAACGACCCCGCCACCGAGGCGGAGATCGTCCGGGGCGAGCTGCTCAAGATCAATGACATCCGCATCAACCGTCTGCTCGACGACAACTGACGATCGTTCGGAGGAAGGAGAAATCCGACGGTCCGTCAGATATCACCGACGCAGCACGTCCGCTCCCTCCGCACCACCTCTGCCCTCAGTAAGGTCACCTCACCCATGACTGGCATCTCCACCCACGTGCTCGACACCAGTCTCGGCCGCCCGGCCGAGGGCGTGCCGGTCGAGCTCGCACTGCACACCGAGGGTGGCTGGCAGGTGCTCGGCACCTCCGCCACGGACTCCGACGGCCGGGCCAAGGACCTGCCGGCCGTGGAGGCGGGCTCGGTCGTCCGGCTGGTCTTCGACACCGCCGCGTACTACGCGCGGAAGTCCGAGGAGCCGCCGTTCTTCCCCGAGGTCTCGATCGTCTTCACGGTCGCGCCCGCGCAGCACCACTACCACGTGCCGTTGCTGCTGAACCCGTTCGGATACTCGGTCTACCGCGGAAGCTAGACCGATCGATTGATATGGGAGCCATCTCATGGCCCACGTGCTCGGTCAGAACCAGTACGGCAAGGCGGAGAACCGCATCGTCCGCGTCTACCGCGACTCGACCCGCCACGAGATCAAGGACCTGAACGTCTCGGTCGCCCTCTCCGGCGAGTTCGACGACGTCCACCTCACCGGCTCGAACGCCAACTGCCTGCCCACCGACACCACCAAGAACACCGTCTTCGCCTTCGCCAAGGAGTACGGGATCGACTCGGCCGAGGCCTTCGGCATCCTCCTGGCCCGGCACTTCGTCGACGACACCGAGCGCGGAGTCGTGCACCGGGCCCGGATCCGGATCGAGGAGTACACCTGGGACCGGATCCGCACCCCCGACGACAACGCCCGTTTCATAGGCTCGGAGGAGGCCGGCCACTCCTTCGGCCACTCCTTCGTCCGCAACGGCCAGGAGGTCCGCACCAGCGAGATCGTCTACGACGGCGAGTCCGTCCAGGTGATCTCCGGGCTCAAGGACCTGGTCGTCCTGAACTCCACCAACTCGGAGTTCTGGGGCTACATCAAGGACAAGTACACCACCCTCCAGGAGGCGTACGACCGGATCCTCGCGACCCAGGTCACCGCCCGCTGGAAGTACGGCTTCACCGGCCGTGACGACGAGGCCCAGCCCAACTGGAACCGCTGCTACACCCACGTCAAGCGGCACCTGCTGGAGGCCTTCGCCGAGACCTACTCCTACTCGCTGCAGCAGACCCTGCACGCGATGGGGACCCGCGTGCTGAACAACCGCGCCGAGGTGGACGAGGTACGCCTCGAACTCCCCAACAAGCACCACTTCCTGGTCGACCTGGAGCCGTTCGGCCTCAAGAACGAGAACGAGGTGTACTACGCCGCCGACCGGATGTACGGCCTCATCGAGGGCACGGTGCACCGCGAGGGCGTCGTCCCGGTGATCCCGGTCGTCTGACCCGCCGACTCCCCCACCGCGCCATCCACCGCTCCACCCATTGCTCCAGCACCATCGCTTCTCCACCCCCCACACCCATCGGAGACCGTGCCCACCCTCGCGGCGGCCGGCCCGGGGAGCTGGAGAACCGACCCCGAGGGACCCTTGCACCGCCGTCCCGCCCTCGGGAGACCTCCAGCGTCACGGGCGCGCCGCGAGCCGAGGCACAAGAGGGGCTCGACATGGCACCCAGCAACACCGGTAGCACCGACGGCGGTTCCACCCCTGCAAGCACGTCCGGCCCGTCCACGGCCGACCGCGACCCGTCCACGGTCGACCGCGACCCGTCCGCGGTCGACCCACCGGGAGTCCACCCGGTGGACCAGCTCCTGCCCCCGGTGAGGCTCCTCACCAGCGGGCTCCAGCACGTCGCCGCGATGTACGCGGGAGTCGTCGCTCCCCCGCTCATCGTCGGCGCCGGCGTGGGCCTGAGCCCCGCCGAACTCGCCCTGCTCATCTCGGCCAGCCTGTTCACCGCCGGACTGGCCACCCTGCTCCAGACCATCGGCGTCTGGCGGATCGGCGCCCGGCTGCCGTTCGTGAACGGCGTCTCGTTCGCCGGCGTCGCCCCCATGATCGCCATAGCGAAGGAGCACGGCCCGAAGGACGCCCTACCGGTGATCTTCGGCGCGGTGATCGTCGCGGGCACCCTGTGCCTCTTCGCGGCACCGTACTTCTGCAAGCTGATCAGGTTCTTCCCGCCGGTCGTCCAGGGCACCGTGATCACCCTCATCGGGGTGTCCCTGCTGCCGGTGGCCGTCAACTGGGCGCGCGGCGGTTCGCCGGGCGCCCCCGGCTACGGTTCGCCCCGGGCCATCGGACTCGCCGCGCTCACCCTCGGCGCGGTGGTCCTCGGCAACCGGCTGCTGCGCGGCTTCTGGCAGCAGGTCTCGCTGCTCGTCGGGCTGGCGGTGGGCACCCTGCTCGCCTTCCCGCTCGGGCTGGCCGACTTCGGCGCCGTCCACGAGGCCCGGGTGTTCGCCCTGCCCTCGCCGTTCCACTTCGGCGCGCCGATCTTCGACGCTGCCGCGATCGCCTCGCTCTGCATCGTCATGGTGGTCTCGATGACCGAGTCCACCGCCGACATGCTCGCCCTGGGACGGATCGTCGACCGCGAGGCCGACGAGCGGACCCTGGCCGCCGGGCTGCGGGCCGACGGGCTGGCCACCGCGGTCAGCCCGGTGTTCAACGGCTTCGCCGCCAGCGCCTTCGCCCAGAACATCGGGCTGGTGGCGCTGACCGGGATCCGCAGCCGCTTCGTCGTCGCGACCGGCGGCGGACTGCTCGTCCTGCTCGGGCTCTTCCCGGTGCTCGGCGCGCTCGTCTCGCTCGTCCCGCAACCCGTCCTGGGCGGCGCCGGGATCGTCCTCTTCGGCACGGTCGCCGCCAGCGGCATCCGCACCCTCGCGGAGGCCGGGCTGGACTCCGGCGCCAACACCCTCCTGGTGTCGGTCTCGCTCGGGATCGGCATCGTCCCGATCGCCGCGCCGACCTTCTACGACGCCTTCCCGGAGGCCGCCCGCACCCTGCTCCACTCCGGGATATCGGCCGGCTGCGTCGCGGCCGTCCTGCTCAACCTGCTCTTCCACCACCTCGGCACCCCCCGCCGGGCCGCCACCGAGGCGCCACCCGGCACCGCGGTGCCGACGGCGACACCGTCACCCTCCTGACCCACCGGGCGGGCATGCGCCCCGTGCCCGCCCGGCCTTCCCCCTTGGAGTCACCCATGGCCGTCCAGCCCCCGCCCGCCGATCAGCGGATCGTCATCGAGAACGCGGCGATCGCCACCGTCGACGCCCACGACACCGAGTACGCCCGCGGCCATGTGGTCATCCTCGGCAACCGGATCGAGTCGGTCGGCGAGGGCCCCGCCCCGGCCTGGCTGGACAACGTGGTGCGCCGGATCAACGCCGAGGGCCACCTCGTCACGCCCGGCCTGGTCAACACCCACCACCACTTCTACCAGTGGATCACCCGCGGCCTCGCCCAGGACGACATCCTCTTCGACTGGCTGGTCGCCCTCTACCCGACCTGGGCCCGGATCGACGACCGGCTGGTGCACGCCGCCGCCCAGGGCTCCGCCGCCGCGCTGCTCAAGTCCGGCTGCACCACCGCCTCCGACCACCACTACGTGTTCCCCAAGGACGGCGGCGACATCCTCGGCGCCGAGATCGAGGCCGTCGGCGAGCTGGGCCTGCGGTTCACCGCGCTGCGCGGCTCGATGGACCGCGGCAAGAAGGACGGCGGCCTGCCCCCGGACCACGCGGTCGAGGAGCTCGACGCGATCCTCGCCGCCTCCGAGGAGGCCGTCGACCGCTACCACGACGCCTCCCCCGACGCCATGCTGCAGATCGCGCTCGCGCCCTGCTCGCCGTTCTCGGTCTCCACCCGGCTGCTGCGCGAGTCCGCCGAACTCGCCCGCCGCAAGGGCGTCCGGCTGCACACCCACGGCTCCGAGACGGCCGAGGAGGAGGCCTTCTGCAAGGAGCTGTTCGGGATGGGCCCCACCGACTACTTCGAGTCGGTCGGCTGGCTCGGCGAGGACGTCTGGATGGCGCACTGCGTCCACATGAACGACTCCGACATCGCCAAGTTCGCCGAGACCGGCACCGGCGTCGCGCACTGTCCCTCCTCCAACGCCCGCCTGGCCGCCGGGATCGCGCGAGTCCCCGACATGCTGGCGGCCGGCGTCCCGGTCGGCCTCGGCGTCGACGGCACCGCGTCCAACGAGTCCGGCGAACTCGGCACCGAGCTGCGCAACGCCCTGCTGATCAACCGGCTGCACGGCTCCCCGACCGCGCTCACCGGCCGGCAGGCGCTGCGCCTGGGCACCATGGGCGGCGCCCGGGTGCTCGGCCGGCAGAACGAGATCGGCTCGATCGAGGCCGGCAAGCTCGCCGACCTCGCGCTGTGGAAGGTCGACGGCATCATGCACTCCTCGATCGCCGACCCGGTCGCCGCGCTCACCTTCGGCGCGCTGCCGCCGCTGGCCGTGCTCTTCGTCAACGGCAACGCCGTCGTCGAGCAGGGGCAGCTCACCACGGTGAACGAGGACCGGATCGCCCAGGCCTGCGCCAGGGCCGCCAAGGAGCTGGCCGCCCGACCGGTCTGACGGCCCGCGGTTATTTGAGAGCACCGGATCACCTCCCGACCGCAACACCGCTGAGCCGCCCCACCGGAACTCCGGGCCGCCCCAGGGACGGTGCGTCACCCGGACTCCGCCGGACGGACGGGCCACGGATCCTCCCGGTCCGCCCCGTCCGGCCGGCGGACCGCTGCCCCGGACCCACGGCGAGGGTCCGGGGCAGCGGCGCGCCGCCGCACCGCAGCCGGCTCCCACCCCCGTGGGGCGCCCGCAGCGGTGCCCGGCAGACCGGCCGGAAGGGGTTCCGGCCGCCGGGCCCTCAGCCGACGCGGACGGCGGCGCGCGACAGCGAGCCCCGCGCGGCCGGCAGCAGCGCCGGTCCGGCCAGCGCGAACACCCCCGCCAGCACCACCCAGCCGACCGCCCCGTGGTCCACCGCCGTCAGCGTGACCACCAGCGGCCCGATCACGTGCGCGGCCGCCTGCCCGCTCATGAACACCCCCTGGTACTCGCCGTGCGCCCGCGGATCCGCCAGGTCCAGGCTGAGCGTCCAGCCGCCGGCCGAGGTCAGCAGCTCGCCCACGCTGTGCACCAGGGCCCCGACCAGCAGCGCGCCGGTCGCCGCCCACGCCGGGCCGTACTGGGCCGCCGCGTAGATCAGGCACCAGCCCGCCAGCAGCACCGCCCCCTGTGCGCACGCCCGCGCCGCCGACGGCACGTCGGTGACGCCCCGGCTCGCCCGCACCTGGAAGAACACCACCAGCAGGCAGTTGACCACGTTCACGCCAGCGACCATCGCCGGCGGCGCCTCGGTTTCGAGCACGATCCAGAGCGGCAGTCCCACGGTCAGCACCGCGAGTTGCAGCTCCAGCACCGCGTGCAGCGCCGTGACCAGCAGGTACCGGCGGTCCCGCAGCGCCGTCCGCCGACGCCCCGGCGCCCGCCCCGCCCCGGCGTCGACGGCACCGGCGTTGCCGGCCAAGGGCAGGCCCGCCAGCAGCACCGTCACGCCCAGGAAGCTCACCGCGTCCAGCACCAGCATCGTGACGTACCCGGCGTGGCTGTCCGCCTGGAGGGCGATCGCCGCACCGCCCGAGCCGACCACCAGACCCGCGTTCATCACCGAGCGCAGCAGCGCCCGGGCCCGCACCTGGCCCTCGGCGGGCAGCGCCCGGGCGATCAGGGCGCTGCGCACCGCCGCCGCCCCGCGCGAGAGCGCCGTCGCGACGCAGGCCAGCGCCACGAAGGCGACGAAGGAGTGCACGAAGGCGTAGCCCAGCACGGCCACCGCCTCCAGCGGCCCGACCACCACCAGCAGCAGCCGCTTGGTCCCGACCCGGTCGGCGAGCCGGCCCATCGGCACGCCCGAGAACACCCCGCAGATCCCGGCGACGGTGAGGCCGAGCGCCACCGAAGCGGGCGTCAGGCCGATCGAGCGGGTGAAGAACAGCACGTTCACCGTGACGAAGAGCCCGTCCCCGACCGAGTTCACCAGGCTCATGAGGACGAGTCGGCGCAGCAGCGGGTCGGCGGGCAGGAGTCGTCGGCCGGGGGCGCGCGGAGGCGCCCCCGTGAGGGGGGAGGAGGTCATGGCAGAAGCACAGCGGGGTTCCCGGCCGGACGGAATTCTTTTACCTTTACGGTCAATGTTCGAGTTCCGTATGGGCGTCGACGATCTCGCCGCCACTTCGTTCGCCTACTCCGCGCTGCAGGAGACGGTGCTGGGCCTGCGCGCCCGCCGGTGGCCGGCGTACTACCCGGAGCAGCAACCGTGGATCGCCGGCTGGCAGGACCGCTGGGAGGCCCTGGACACCGCGCTGCTGGACGCGCTGATCACGCCGAACGCCTTCGTGCCGGACTTCCTGACGCCGCGCCCGTCGGTGCCCCGGCCGGACTTCCACGACGAGCTCGCGCGGCTGGCCCGGACACCGTCGGAGGAGGTCAGGACGGACGTGCTGGCCGCCTACGCCGGCGACGGGAGCCCGCTGCCGCCGGTGCTCACCGCGCTGATCGACCGCCCGGCGGAGCTGCGGGCCCGGGTGGCGGAGGCGCTGTCGGCGTACTGGACGCGCTGTCTGGCCCCCGCGTGGTGGCCGCGGGCGCGGTCGGTGCTGGAGGCGGACCTCGCGTACCGGGGCCGGATGCTCTCGGAGCGCGGTGCGGAGGGGCTGTTCGCGGACCTCGACGACCGGATCTCGTGGCGGGCCGGGGTGCTGCGGCTGAACGACAGCAATCCGGCGGTCCGGGCGCTGGGCACTTCGGTGGACGTGGCCGGGCGGGGCCTGGTGCTGATCCCGACGCTGGCCGGGATGGGCGCGCAGACCGACATCACCCAGGACGGCCCGCCGCTGATCGCCTACCCGGCGCGCGGCCGGGCGACCATGGCGGAGGGCCTGGCCGGGGCGGCTGGGCGGGCCGGACAGGCTGGGCGGGCCGGACAGGCCGGACCGGCTGGGGCGTCGGCGGCACCCGTCGTGCCGGCGGCGCTGGTCGGGCTGGTCGGGGCGGCCCGGGCCCGGCTGCTGGTGCTGCTGGAGTCCCCGGCCAGCACGACCGAACTCGCCCACCGGCTGGGGGTGACGCCGGGTGCGGTCAGCCGCCACCTCGGCGCACTGGCCGCCGCCGGTCTGCTGGACCGCTCCCGGCACGGCCGCCAGGTGCTCTACCGGCGCAGCGCCCTGGGCGACGCGCTGACGCTCCGCCACGGGTGACGCCCCCCGGCCGGCGCGAGGTTCCACACGCCGGCCGGTGCGGGCCCGGTCGGTAGTGTCGGGCTCAGCCCAGCAGGGGCAGCGCGGGCAGGGTCAGGAACTCCGCGAACTCCTCGGCCAGGGCGACCTGTTCGAAGAGCTGCGCGGCCTCGCCCCAGCGCCCGGCGGCGTAGGCCTCGTCCCCGAGTTCGGCCCGCAGCGCGGTCAGCTCCTCGGCGACCAGGGCGCGGACCAGCTCGGCGGTGGCCTTCTCCCCGGTGTCGGCGAGGACGACGTCGTTGCGGATCCACTGCCAGATCTGCGAGCGGGAGATCTCGGCGGTGGCGGCGTCCTCCATCATGTTGAAGATGGCGACCGCGCCGAGGCCGCGCAGCCAGGCCTCGATGTAGCGGATGCCGACCTGGACGGCGTTGTGCAGCCCGTGCCGGGTGCAGCTGCCGCCGGCGCCGGCGATGTCGAGCAGTTGCTCGGCGGTGACCGGCTCGGCCGGGCCGGGGTTGTCCTTCTGGTGCGGTCGGTCGCCGAGGACGGCGTCGAAGGAGGCGCCGGCGACCGGGACGAGGTCCGGGTGGGCGACCCAGGAGCCGTCGAAGCCGTTGCCGGCCTCGCGGTCCTTGTCGGCCTTGACCTTCTCCAGCGCGGCCGCGTTGACCTCCGGGTCCCGGCGGCTGGGGATGAACGCGGCCATGCCGCCGATCGCGTGTGCGCCGCGCCGGTGGCAGGTCTGCACCAGCAGCCTGGTGTAGGCGGCCATGAACGGCGAGGCCATCGTGACGCTGTTCCGGTCCGGCAGGATGAAGTGCTCGCCGGCGTCGCGGAAGTTCTTGACGATGGAGAACAGGTAGTCCCAGCGGCCGGCGTTGAGCCCGGCGGCGTGGTCGCGCAGTTCGTGGAGGATCTCGTCCATCTCGAACGCGGCGGTGATGGTCTCGATCAGCACCGTGGCGCGGATCGTGCCGTACGGGATGCCGAGCTGCTCCTGGGCGTGGGTGAAGACGTCGTTCCAGAGCCGGGCCTCCAGGTGGCTCTCGGTCTTCGGCAGGTAGAAGTACGGCCCGGAGTTCGGGTCGTCCGCGCCGCGGGCGAGCAGCCGGGCGGCGTTGTGGAAGAAGTAGAGGCCGAAGTCGAGGAAGGCGCCGGCCACCGGTTCGCCGTCGACCAGCAGGTGGTTCTCGTCGAGGTGCCAGCCGCGCGGGCGGACCACGACGGTGGCGAGTTCGGCGGCGGGCCGGAGGGTGTAGGCCTTGCCGGCGGAGCTGGTGAAGTCGATCCGGCCCTCGAAGGCGTCGATCAGGTTGACCTGGCCGCTCACCACGTTCTCCCAGGTCGGGGAGGTGGCGTCCTCGAAGTCGGCGAGCCAGACCTTGGCGCCGGAGTTGAGCGCGTTGATCACCATCTTGCGGTCGGTGGGCCCGGTGATCTCGACCCGGCGGTCCTGGAGCGCCTTCGGGGCCTCGGCGACCCGCCAGTCGGCGGCGCGGACGCCGGCCGTCTCGGGGAGGAAGTCCAGGGTGCCGGTGCGGGCGATCTCGGCACGGCGCTCCCGGCGGCGGGCGAGAAGCGCTCGGCGCCGGCCCTCGAAGGCGCGGTGCAGGCCGACGACGAAGGCGACCGCCTCCGAAGTGAGCACCTCCTCGGCCCGGTGGACGCGCGGACCCGCGACCGTGACGACCGGAGCGGTGGGGGAAGCTCCGGGTCCCTGATCTGCAGCCATGAGCAGGACACTCCTAAGTGGAGGGCTTGATTCTGTAAGGTGGAGACTAGTTTCCGCGATACAGAATTTCAACGGTTTGTTGAGATGATCGCTGGGACTGTACTCCTCCCCCGACAGCGAAGGGAACGCCGGTGGCCCCGACCCCCGAGAGCACCGAGAGCGCCGCACAGCCGACCGCACCGTCGCCGGGGCAGTCGCCCGCGCCGTCGACCACGCAGTCGCCCGCGCCGTCGACGGGCCCGGAGCGTGCGAGCGGCGGGGTGCAGTCCGTCGAACGGGCGTTCCAGCTGTTGGAGGCACTCGCCGACTCCGGCGGCGTGGCGACGCTCAGCGAGCTCTCCACCTCCTCCGGACTGCCCATGCCGACCATCCATCGTCTGGTTCGTACCCTCGTGCAGCAGGGCTATGTCCGCCAGGACACCGCGCGCCGCTACACCCTCGGGCCGCGGCTGATCCGGCTCGGCGAGACCGCCGGGCGACTGCTCGGCAGCTGGGCCCGCCCCTACCTGGCGGAACTCATGGAGGCCACCGGCGAGACCGCCAACCTGGCGGTGCTGGAGGGCGGCGAGGTGGTGTACGTCGGGCAGGTGCAGTCGCGGCGCTCGATGCGGATGTTCACCGAGGTCGGCCGCCGGGTGCAACCGCACTGCACCGGTGTCGGCAAGGCGCTGCTGGCGCAGCTGCCCGAGGAGGAGGCCCGCGCCGTCCTCGGCCCCAACCCGCTGCCCGCGCACACCCCGCACACGGTGACCGACCCGCAGGAACTGCTGGCCCAGCTGGCCGAGGCACGCGAGCGCGGCTACGTGGTCGACGACCAGGAGCAGGAGATCGGGGTGCGGTGCATCGCCCTCGCCGTCCCCGGGGCGCCGACCCCGACGGCGCTCTCCGTCTCCGGCCCGGAGGCCCGGATCAGGGCCCTGGAGGAGCAGGCCGGCACGGCGTCCCTGGTCCCGGTGATGCACGGGATCGCGGCCCGACTGGGGCAGGTCCTGGCGCCCTGACCGGCGGTCAACTCGGCGATCGGCCCGGCGGTCAACACCGCTCATGAGGAGCGGCGGTCCGGGCGGGGTGAGACATCGTCGGGCGTCGGGAGGCGTTTCGCGCACAGAAAGTCGCGCACAGAAAGTCGACGCGGTCGACGTCCTGTGCGGGAAACCGCCCCCGGGGTTCGCCCGTTCGAGCCACCCGAGGGCGGGTTGCCCCGGCCCCGGCGGGCCGGTCGGCGACGCTGGTGCGGACGCGGCCCGCGACGGCGCGGGGCGCCGGAGTCGGAGAGCAGGGTGAGCGGCGATGACCCGCAGCGGATCAGTTCGAGGTCTTCTCGGCAGATCGTTGGTGATGGGGTGCACGGTGGCGGTCCTGGCCGCCGGACAGGCGACCGGGGCGGTCTGTCCGCCGGACGAGAAGACGCCCGCGCCGGTGACCGGACCGGTGACTTCACCGGTGACCGATCCCGGGGCCGGGGATCCGGGAGCGGCCGCCGATCCCGCGGCGGTCACGGCCTCGGACTCCGACCTCTACGTCGTCCGGCTCGACCCGGACGCCGCCGCGCCCGGCGGCACCACCACGGTGCACGCCTTCATCGGCAATCTCGGCCCGGACCGGACCGCGTCGCCGTTCACCGTCGTGGTCACCCTGCCCGAGGGCGTCACCCCGGAGGTCCCGTACTTCCCGGAGAACTGCTACGAGTTCCAGAACGGCCACCGGGTGCGCTGCACCTTCCCGGCCGGCCTGCCGAAGTTCCGCAGCGCGACCGCGATCATCCCGGTCCGCCTCGCGACCACCGTCCCCGCGCCCGGCACGCTGACCGGGGGCTGGGTGGCGGTCCGCGGCGACGACGACCGGAACGAGGAGAACAACAAGCAGCCGTTCGAGATCCAGGTCGTCGAGACCACCGGTCCGCGTCCGGCCGTCTGACCTGCCGGCGGCCGGTGATCACCGCGGTTGGCGGTGGCCGACGATCGGCCACCGTCGCCCGCGGTGATCACCGGTGGACGCGCACCTACCGGTGGATGCAGATCTACCGGTGGACGCGGACTTACCGGTAGACCCGGACGTAGTCCGCGGCGAAGGTGATCGGCGCCGTGCCCTGGGGCGCGGGGTGGTAGTTCCCCGCGCTCAGGGACAGGTTGAGGATCAGGTACGCGGACCAGTTGGCGCCGACGCCCTTGCCGTCCGAGAACACCTTGACCCCGTTGACGTACCAGTCGACGGAGTTGGCGCCGTAGTAGGTGCCGATGGTGACCCAGCCGTCCTTGGCGATCGACTTGGCGTCGGTGTAGTACAGGTGGCCGGGGTTGACGTGGTTGGTCAGCTCCAGCAGGTTCGGGTTGTCGGTGTGGTACTCGAAGCTGTCGATCTCGCCGTGGCTGCCGCTGGTGCCGTTCCACGTCCACAGCGCCGGCCAGGCGCCGGTGCCGGCCGGGAGCTTGACCCTGGTCTCGGCGTAGTCGCCCGTCTTCACCTGGAAGCCCTCGTTGGAGTACTCGGTGGTGAGCAGCCCGGTGTCCCAGGACTGCTTGCCGTTCTCCAGCGTGTTGGCGCCCGGCTTGGCGGTGAAGGTCGCGACGCCGTTGGCGACCGTGACGTTGTTCTTGTTCAGCCAGTCGAGCTTGTTGTCGTCCGGGTTGTGGTTGCCGTAGTGGTAGGAACTGCTCCGGTCGCCGGTCCAGCGGGAGCCGTAGCCGATCGGGCCGCTGAACTCCTCGTCCCAGGTCAGCTTCTTGCCGGGGACGGGGCTGCCGGTGGCCGGCGTGGTCGGGCTCGGCGTGGCGGTGGGCGTGGGGGTCGGCGTGGGGGTCGGCGTGGGGGTCGGCGTCGGCGTGGGCGTCGGAGTGGGGGTCGGCGTCGGGGCGGGGGCCGGCGTGGCGGCGGAGACCACGAGCTGGCGGGACGGCAGGTTGTGCCAGGTGCCACCGGCGTCCTGCCAGAAGCCGAACTGGGTGTAGCTGCCGGCCGCCAGGGTGCGCGGGCCGGTGGTGATCGACAGGCCGCCCGGGCAGATCCGCGCGTTGGAGACGTTCCCGGGGAAGTCGAGGTTGTTCCCGCCCGCGTCGCGGACGCCGACGCCGACGGTCTTCGCGGTGAAGCAGGCGGAGGAGTGCAGGGTGAGCGAGGCGGTCGACGCCTTGCCCGCGACCATGGTGGCCGGGCCGAGCTTGTCCTGGGTGACGGTCGGCAGGGAGGCGGCCTGGGCGCCGGTCACGGACGGTATGCCGAGCAGTCCGCCGCCGGTGACGGCGAGCGCCCCGGTCGCGGCGAGGGCGGCGGTGCGGCCCCGGCGGGAGGGACGGGCGTGGCGGGGCACGGAGCGCCGGCCGAACGCCCGCGCGCTTCCGTCGGGCTGGGCGGGCTGCGGGGAGGAAGTAGGCATGGCAGTCCTCTGCGACGCCTACGAGGTGAGCTGTCGGGTTCGGGCGCTGAGGTAGCCCGGCCGCCCGGAAAGCGGCTTCACCCCTAGCCTCGGTCGCACGTCGAAGCGCACGGCCGGGCACTGACCTGGGTCCCCCGCTCCCGTCCGCGTGGTGCTCGATTGCCGGCCGGCGGGTGGACGGGACTCGGCGTCCCGACGGCGGGGCTCCGCTGCGGCGGAAGCCTCTTGCAGGCTAGGCAGACCGTCCGGGTACGGACAACCTTCCTGGGACGGTTGTCGCACAGCTCACACCGGTCACGCGGGTCACGCGCTGCGCTCCCTGCGCTCCGTCCGCGCCGTGCACAGGGCCGGGCTGGGCCGGGTGGACGCAGTGGCGGGGCCGGCGGGGAAACTCCGCCTTGGAGCCGGGGTGGTCGGATAGGTTGGAGATCCCTTCGGGTCCGGAACCGTCCGGGCCGCACCGATCGCCACGTCCAGCGACGAGGAGACCGCCCCACCATGACCGCGTCCCTGCCCGCCTTCGCCGGCCGTACCTTCCTGTTCCGGGTCGACAACGGCGCGGCCTTCCGCAACGCCTACTCGGCCGACGGCAAGCGGCTGCGCTGGGAGGGCCTCGGCGAGTCGGCGGGCCAGTGGGAGGACGTCACCCTGCACGTCGCCGAGATCGGCCCGCAGCTGTACTTCGTCAGCTGGACCGAGGTGAGCGGGATCACCGTCAGCCACGTCATGGACCTGGCCCGGATGACGGTCCGCGCGTTCTGGACGTACGAGGGCGAGGGCGGCCGGGTCGGCGAGCTGCACACCGGCACGCTGGAGCAGGTGGCCTGAGCGTCCGGTCCGGCCGGTAGGTCGGTACAGCAGGTAGGTCGGTCCGGCCGGTAGGTCGGTACGGTCGGGGCCTGCGCGGTCAGACCGCCTGGCCGGAGGCCGGGACGGTCAGGTGCTGCGAGATCCACTCCAGGGAGGACGGGAGCAGCTTGCTCCAGGTCTCGAAGTTGTGGCCGCCGGTCTCCAGCATGCTGTAGGACACCTTCATCGGGCTGCGCGTGGCGGCCACGAACGCCTCGGTCTCGCGGCGGTAGTTGCCGTCGCCCTCCCTGGTGCCGGCCAGCAGCACGGAGACCTTGGGCTGCGGCAGGTTCTGGAGGCGCCACATCAGGTCGGCCTCGTTGCGGCGCTGTTCGCTGCCCTTGAAGAGGTCCCCGGTGGTCGGGTCGTCGGCGGCCTGGTAGTAGCCGGAGAGCGAGACGGCGGTCGGGAAGACCTCGGGGTGACGCATCGCCAGCTTGAGGGCGCAGTAGCCGCCGGTCGAATTGCCCATGAACGCCCAGGACTGCGGGTCGCTGGAGACCCGGTAGGTCGCCTGGATGGCCGAGGGCACGTCCTTGGTGAAGTACGTCTCGGACTGCGGGCCGCCCGGGATGTCCTCGCACTCGGTGTCCTGCGGCAGCGCGGGCGAGGGGCGCACCAGCACCATCACGGTCGGCTGCATCCGCCCCTCCTGGAGCAGCTTCAGCGCCGCGCCCGGGTAGTTGAGGCGGGTGACCAGGTTCTTGGCGATACCGGGGAAGCCGGTGCTGACGATCAGCACCGGGAACTGCTTCTGCTCGTACTCGGGCTGGAAGTACTGCGGCGGCAGGTAGACGTACCCCTCGGTGGACAGGCGGGTGGTGGCGCCGTCGATCCGGACCTCGCGGATCTCGCCGGACTGCCTGGGTTCGCGGCCGAGTGCCCCGCCGCCCTTCACCTCGGCGTGGCCGATGGTCTCGACGCGCAGCCGGCCGGAGGCGTCCGCCTTGTTGTGGATGACCACCGGCCCGCTGTCGCCGGTGCCCAGCAGGTCGTCCCAACTGCTGTAGAACGCGAAGTAGTTGTTGGCCACCAGGCCGAGCGCGGCGAGCACGGTCAGCTGGGTGGCGAGCAGCGCGCCGATCCGGCCGAGGACCGCCTGCCAGCTCCGCTTCGACAGTCTCGGCCACAGCCAGACCGTCCCGGCCATCGCCGCGACGGCGATCAGAACGGTCAGCGCCAGCACCTTGTGGCTCGTCAGACCCATGTCGTATTTGCTCCCACGCCTCGTACTCCCCTCCCCCGAGGGAAGGACACCCGGGAGGGCCGCCCCGGTTCCCCCGTCCGCAGCGGAGCCGTCGCCGAGGCGCGACCACCCAGCCTAGCGGTCGCGGAGCGCCTCCCGTCCCCGCCGACCAGCGGTAACACCATCGGCCTGGAGGAGGAGAGGCGGACGGTTCGGGTGTGCTCGCGGCGGTCGGCCGGCCGGCCCGGGGTGGGCGCATGGGCTGCCGCGCCGTTCCCGGGCTGACAATTGACAGCTGACAGATATCAGCTGACAGATTTCAGATAACAGATAACAGATTCTGTCAGCTGTCAATTGTCAGCCGTCCGCTGCTCCCCGCTCAGCCCTGCCGCCACTCGGCCGCGAAGGCCCGGGCCGGGTTGGCGGTCAGGATGCGCTGCGGGAGGTCGGGGCCGAACTCTCGGGCCAGGCGGGGTACGAGGGCGGTGAGGAGATGGGTGGGGCCGGGGCTGTGCCGGGCGGTGCGGGTGGTGGTGTCGCCGCCGAGGAGCAACTGGTCGGCGCACCCGGCCTCGACCAGAGCCGCCACCGTGTCGAAGAGGTGGTGGTCGGTCGCGTGATTGGCGCGGGAGGGTCCGTCGAGCGCCACGAAGGCGCCACGGGCCGCGAGTTCGCGGTGCAGGCGGAGGTCCGGGTGCCGGTTGAGGTGGCCGAGGATCACCCGCCCCGGCGGGACGCCGTGCCGTTCGCAGAGCAGGTCGAGGACGTCGGGTGCGGCGGTGCCGAGTTCGTGGTGCACGGCGATCGGCGCGCCCGTGGCGTGGTGCGCCTCGGCGGCGGCCGCCATGACCTGCCGGGTGTGCGGGTCGAGGCCGTGGTAGTCGCCCGCCACCTTGATCAGTCCGGCGCGGACACCCTCGGGCGCACCGTGCAGCCGGGTGGTGAGCTCGGCGGTGAAGAACCCGGCGAGGCCGGCGTAGCGACGTTCGAGCTCCGCCGGGTCGTAGTGGACCGCCTGGTGGAGCCCGGTGGCCGCGATCACGTGGACCCCGGTCGCTCGGGAGAGTTCGGGCATCACGTCGGCCCGGCGCCCCATCCCGGCCGGCGTCCACTGGACGAACGCCCGGCCGCCGGCCGCCGCGTAGTCACGCAGCACCATCTCGGCGGCGGCGGGGTCGTCCAGCTCCTCACCGGGCAGCCGGGGGCTCCGAAAGAAGAGGTGGTCGTGGGCGTCACAGACACCGAGGAAGGCCGGATCGAGATCGCCGAGGACGGTCCGGACGGCGGCGCTCATACCGCTGCTCCCTCGGTGTCGAAGCCGGACGCGCCAGCGCCGTCGGACTCGGTTTCTGCCTCGGTCTCGGTCTCGGAGAAGGTGGCGGCTGCGACGCGCAGTCCGGCCAGCGCCTTGGGAACGCCGACATACGGCGCGAGGTGGACCAGAATCTCCGTGATCTCCGTCCTGGTCAGGCCGATCCGCAGGCTGTTGCGGACGTGGTCGGCGAGTTGCGGTTCCACGCCGCCGAGTGCGGTGAGCGCCGCGAGGTTGGCCACCTGGCGGTCCCGCAGGGCGAGCCCGGGGCGCTGGTAGGTGCCGCCGAACAGCGCTGTGACGATCCAGTCGGCGAATCCGGGCGCGAGGTCGTCGAGCGGGCCCAGGGTGTTCGACTGGGTCCGTGCGCCGGCGAGTTCGGCGAGCAGGGCGTGGCCGGCGGCCCGGTCCATCGGGGACGGAACGAGGCCGACGTCAACGGGCTTTTCAGCGAGGGGAGTTGTGGGGTGGGCTGCCGGGCGCATCGGGCGGGACGGTCCTTTCACCAGTGGCGACCGGCGGGCAGCCGGTCGAGTTCGGGGCTGGAGAGGTGGTGCACGCGGTACCGGGCGCCGGGCACGTCCTCCGGGGCGGCGGTGCGCCAGAGGGCGATCCGCAGCACTTCCCACCGGGCCGGGTCGACGGCGACGGCCGCGGTGTGCAGATCGGGATGGTCGGGCAGTTCGGCGAGGGCCCGTTCGACGGCCTCGGCCGGGTCGACGCCCTCCGGGAGGCGGGCCGTCAGCCGGGTGGCGGCCACGGGAGCGCCCGCGGCCGGGCTATCGGCAGTCGGGCCGTCGGCGGCCGGGCCTCGGTGGAGACCGGCACCGATCCAGTGCCGGACGGTGGGGCGGCCGAAGTCGCCGCTGAGGGCGCGGAATCCGGGGCCCCAGAGGAAGCTGTTCATCCCCTCGGCGGTGCGCCACAGGTAGAACGGCGCGTACTGGTTGACGGGCGAGCCGTCGAGGCCCCGTTCGCGCACCAGATAGGCCTTGAGCCCGAGGCCGGGGTGGTGGTCGAGCAGATGGCCCTTGGTGGCGATCCGTCGGTGGATGATCCCCATGTCGTAGTCGGCGGGGAAGGTGATCTCGTACTGCATCGCGTGCACGGCGGGCTCCCGGGAGAGGGCGAGGGCGGTCCGGTGGCGGGCGACGGGCGGGCGGCTCAGTCGCGGCGGTGGGCGGCGAGCAGGGCGAGGGCGCCGCGGACGGCCTGCTCGAAGGGCTCCGCGCTGTCGGCGGCGCGGGCGAGCACGTACCCGCCCTGGACGACCGCGACCACGGCGGCCGCGAGGTCGGCGGGCTCGGCGCCGGGCCGCAGCTCGCCGGCCGCCTGCCCTTCGGCGATCACCTCGGCGATCCGGCCCCGCAGCCAGCCGAGGGTCTCCTCGACGGGCGCGCGCAACCGGGGGTCGGCGACGACCTCCGGATCCTGGGCCATCCGGCCGATCCGGCAGCCGCGCAGGGCGTCGCGCTCGCGCCCCAGATAGGACGCGACCCGCTCGTAGGCGGTGCCCGGACCGGCGAGGTCGGCCTCGGCGAGGGCGCGCATCTGCTCGGCGCTGCGGCGCAGGGCCGCGGCGGCGAGGTCGGGCTTGCCCTCGAAGTGGTGGTACATGCTGCCCTGGCCGACACCGGCCCGCTGCTGGATGGCCTTGGGGCTGGTGCCGACGTAGCCGCGTTCCCAGAGGAGTTCCTGGGTGCTCTCGATGAGGCGGTCCTGGGTTGCCATGGCCGCCACTGTACCTACTGGTACGCACAGCTGTACATACCAGTAGGTACAGAAGATCGATGCGCGCCCGAAAGACCGGGAGCCGGAAAGCCGGACACCGAGGAGCTACGGGGCCGTGGGCCGCCCCCCGGCGGTCCACAGCCCCGTGTGATCGTCGTCCCCAGGAATACCGCACCGCATTCACCCGAGGATCGTGGCGCGCATCACCTCGCCAACCTCCGTCGATGACGGTGCGTCACCGAGAGCGGAATCACGGCCTCCTGGACGGCAGTTCACGCCGGATCACCGGCACGACCTCGCTCGCGAACAGTTCCAACTGCTCGCGCTGGGCGTCCTCGGTGAGCAGGTCCACCCCGACGCCGACGACCTCGTTGCCGAAGGCCTGGTGGTACCGGTGGATCTTCTCGACCACCTGCTGCGGGCTGCCGACCAGCAGGGAACCGCGCGCCACGGCGTCCTCCAGCGAGACGAACGGCGAGCGGTTGCCCCGGCCGGCCGTCCACCTGGACATCGCCTCCCAGTACGGGCGGAAGCCCTCGACCGCGTCCTGCGAACGCCGCGCGACGAACAGCCCGCCGAAGCCGGTGCCGACCCGGGCGTCCTCGGGCTTGTGGCCGTAGTGCTCCCAGCGCTCGCGGTAGTGGTCCACCAGCCCCTGGTAGGTCTCCAAGGGGTGGGAGGTGTTGGCCGAGAACAGCGGATCGCCGTAGCGGGCGGCCAGGTCGGTGGAGAGCGTGCTGGTGGCGCTGCCGTGCCAGACCGGGATCGGGTCCTGGTAGGGGCGCGGCCAGGTGGTGACCTCGTGCAGCGGCGGCCGGCCGCCGCCCTCCCAGCTGACCTTCTCCTCCCGCCACAGGCGGCGCAGCAGCGCGTAGTTCTCGGCGAGCGCGTCCCACTGCCGCTCCTCCGGCAGGCCGAACAGCTCGCGGTGGCGGGGGTCGTTGCCCTTGCCGATGATCAATTCGAGCCGGCCTGCGGAGAGTTGGTCGACCAGCGCGTAGTCCTCGGCGGCCCGGACCGGGTCCGCCACGGAGAGCACGGTGACGGTGGTGAACAGCCGGATCGTCGAGGTGCGGGCAGCGATGGCGCTCAGCAGCACGGGCGGCGCCGGGGAGAGGAACGGTTCGCCGTGCCGCTCCCCCACTCCATAGCCGTCGAAACCGAGACGTTCGGCGGTGACGGCCTGGTCGATGACGTTGTACAGCTTCTCGTGCGGGGTGCACCGGAGCCCGGTGACGGGATCGGGCACGTTGGACACGAGGGACGAGACGGTGAACCGCACGGCGGTCTCCTTCGAGGGCGCTCGGGGGGCGGACGGCCGGCGCGACAACCCGGCGGAGCGCCCCACGGTCGGCCGCTCACGCAGGCGCGGCACCGGAGGGGCGGATCGCGCGGGGCCGGACGGGAACGTCGGGAACCGGCGCGCTCAGCGCGAGGTGCTGCGAGGGCGACAACAACAGCGGAAGCGGGCGGCACGGACGTCGACGTCCACGGCTCCGGCCCCCTCCGCTCGTACGCGCATGATCCACGATCCCCCGCGAGCATAGGTACCCGCCCACGCCTCGGCAAGGGGCGCCGGGCCCGGCTCCGGCCCGAACACCGGACGCGGCACCGGACGCCGCGCCCGACGTCTGCGGCACGCCCCTCGGCCGGGCGGCCGCGACCTGGCAGGATGTCCGCCATGAGCTACCTCGCCGCGGATGACCGCTATGCCTCGATGACCTACCGCCGGGCCGGCCGCAGTGGCGTGCTGCTCCCCGCCGTCTCGCTGGGCCTGTGGCACAACTTCGGTGACGCCCAACCGCTGGACGTCCAGCGGGCGGTGCTGCGCCGCGCCTTCGACCGGGGCATCACCCACTTCGACCTGGCCAACAACTACGGCCCGCCGTACGGCAGCGCCGAGCGCAACTTCGGCCACCTCTACGCCCAGGACTTCCGCCCGTACCGGGACCAGCTGTTCATCGCCTCCAAGGCCGGCTACGACATGTGGCCCGGCCCCTACGGAGACGGCGGCAGCCGCAAGTACCTGCTGGCCAGCCTGGACCAGTCGCTGGACCGGATGGGCCTCGACTACGTGGACGTCTTCTACTCGCACCGCTACGACGCGAACACCCCGCTCGAAGAGACCATGGGCGCGCTGGACTCGGCCGTCCGGGCCGGCAAGGCGCTGTACGCGGGCATCTCCAACTACCCGGCGGAGCAGCACCGGGATGCCGTGGCGATCCTGCGCGAGCTGGGCACGCCGGTGCTGATGAACCAGTGCGCGTACTCGATCCTCAACCGCCACGTCGAGGACGCCGGCGTGCTGGACGCGGTCGGTGACACCCGGACCAGCCTGATCGCCTACTCCCCGCTCGCACAGGGCCTGTTGACGGATCGTTACCTCTCCGGCCAGGTGCCGACGGGGTCGCGGATGTCGATCGGCAAGTTCCTCCGCGAGGAGGCGCTCACCGAGGCGAAGCTGGAGCAGCTGCGCGCGCTGAACAAGGTGGCGGAGCGGCGCGGGCAGACCCTCGCGCAGCTGGCGCTGAGCTGGGTGCTGCGGGACCCGCGCGTGGTGTCGGTGATCATCGGCGCCAGCAGCGTGCGCCAGCTGGACCAGAACATCGACGCGCTGGCGGGCGGTCCGCTGACCGACGAGGAGCTGGCGGAGATCGACACGCTGAGCCGCTGAGCGGCCGCCCGCCCGGAGCGCTCGCGCCTTCGAGGCCTTCTAGGCCTTCGGCGCTTCGGGCGGGCCGGTGGTCTTCGGGCGGGCCCGTGACGGAACCGCGGTGCCTCACCGGTCGATGCGTGACCGGCGGGGCACCGCGCTCGTTGGACGACGCGTACGGAACCGTCCGTACGCGTCCTTCGAGACCTCGGGAGCCCGCCGTGCGGACGTACCTCCTCCGGACCGTCGCCCGTTTCGCCCGGCAGCTGGCGCTGACCTCGCCCCTGCCGTTCCCCCTCCTGCCCGGCACCCTGCCGTCGATGGACGCCGAGCGCAGGTAGCACCGTCCCGGCCACCCGGTGGGCCTCCTCTCCGGCAGCGGATTGCCGGAGAGATTGCCGGAGAGGAGAAAGGTGTCCGCACCGAGGGACTCGAACTCCTGGATCCGCTCGACCATTTGGACCGTCGGGCCGACCACGTGGACCGCGCCGACCGCCCACTGCCCGCCAGCCGATGCGGCCGGTACGCAACGCCGTTGAAACATTCCCGACGTACGCGCTGCCCTAGTCTGGGAGCGACTCCGGTGAACCGGCCGGGGCCACGGACAGAACGAGGGGTGCCATGGCCGAGGCCGTCACCGCCGTCCAGAGCCCGCCGGCCGGCGCCCAGGCCGTTCAGCGGGCCCTCGGGTTACTGCACTGCTTCCACGACAACGGCCGCGACCTGAGCGCCTCGGACCTGGCCCGTCGGATGGGCCTGTCCGTGTCCACCGCGCACCGGCTGGCCCGCACCCTGGTCAGCGCGGGATTCCTGGAACAGGACGAGCACACGGCCCGCTACCGGCTCGGCCCCGCGGTCGCCGAACTCGGCCAACTCACCTTCCACCAGCGGGGATTGCACCTCGCCGCACCCGAGCTCGACCTGTTGTCCCGCCGTACCGGCGCCGCCGCGGACCTCGCGATCCGCAGCGGTTCGCACGCGGTGATCCTGGTCGGCGCCTCCGTCCGGCCGGACACCGGGCTCGGGCTGCGCCGCCCGCTGCACTCGACCGCGCTCGGCAAGGTGCTGCTGGCCTGGCCCCGCCCCGGTGACGCGGGGGTGTCCACGCTCGGTCCGCTGGCGCCGTTCACCGACCGGACGATCACCGAACCCGGGTACCTGGCCGAGGAGTTGGAGCGGGTCCGGGCCACCGGGTACGCGCTCAACGACGGCGAGTCGGAGGCCGGGGTCCGGACGGTGGCCGTGCCGGTACTGGACGGCGCCGAACAGTCCCGGTTCGCGCTCGCCGTCCGCTCCACGCCCGCGCACCTCACCGACGAGCGGTTGGACTGGTTCCTCGGCCACGCGCGGTCCTGCGCCGGTGCGCTCGCCGTGCTGCTCGTGCCGCCCGGACCAGCGGATCTGACGCACAGTCACACAGGTGGAACGGGCCGGGCGTTCACGTGGACGCCCGGCCCGCAGCCGATCGAGGAGTCGGGGAGCGGTACGCGCTCAGGCCACCGGGGTGTACTTGTAGCCGACCCGACGAACCGTCACGATGCTGTCCCGGTAAGCCGCACCGAGCTTCCGGCGCAGCCGGGCCACGTGCACGTCCACCGTACGGCCGTCACCGACGTGGCCGTAGCCCCAGACGGCGGAGACCAGGTGGTCGCGGGTGTGCACCCGCTGCGGGTGCTCGGTCAGATGGGCGAGCAGCTCGAACTCCAGATAGGTCAGGTCGAGCAACCGGCCGTCCACGTAGGCGTTGCGACGCTCGGTGTCGACCGTGATGCCACGGCCGGCGGGCCGCACCGGGCGCACGGCGGCCCCGGCCGCGGACGGGCCGACCACGGACGGGCCGGCAATGGTGTGGCCGGACGACGGAGCCGGCACCGAGGCGACCGGGAAGCCCGGCTGCCCGGCGCCCGCCACGGCGGCGAGGCCGCCGCCCTCGGCCGGGACCAGCACCAGGTAGCCGACCATCGGCTGCCCCGCCGCGGCGCCGAACTGCGCACCGTACTGGGCGAGCAGAGCCTGCGGCAGCGAACCCTGCGGCAGCGCGGCGACCACCGCCGCCCCCTCCGGCAGCGCCGCGAGCAGCGCCTGCGGCGGGAGCAGCGGAACGACCGGGGCCCCGCCCTGAGGCGCCGGGGAGACGGACGGGATCGCCGCGCCGGCCACCCGGGCGGACGCGGCCTGGGCGGCCCCGGGCGGCGAACCGGCCGCCGGTCGCTGCGGGACCGGCCCGCTGTGCCAGCGTTCGGCGGTCGAGGAGACGGAGCGGACCGCGCGCAGGTGCGGGGTCGCGGAGGGGAGGGGAAGGGTGGCGGTGGAGGTGGAGGACATGATGCCGCTCATTTCGCGCGTGACGGACGGGGTGGAGTCGTCTGCGCGTCTACCGGGCGTGCTGCCGTGGACTGACCCGAGGTCAGCGGAGCGAGTGCCGGGACGCGCTGGGCGAACCCGGACACGTCTGGTCGAACAGGTGCGGCTGGCGGGACGGCCAGAACGGTTCGAGGCTGGCGAGGTTCACTGGTGCTCTCCGCGAAGCGGGCAGGGACGACGGCGGCTCACCGGACGGTTGTCCGGTGCTGCCGGGTCGACGATGCGATGGACCGTCAGCGTCCGCCGGGTCCGTCCGGGGGTCCGGACGGTCCGCACCGGCCGGGAACTCCCCCGGGCGGCGAACAGCGGTGACGGTGACGAGGCTGGCGACGGGTGGCGTGGTCAGCGACAACAGGCGCTGCAGATCAGCGCCTGGTCGATGTACCGCCGGACGGTCAGTGCCGGGGTGGCCGGCATGGCGAGGGAGGCGCGGGCGGACACCGCCGCGGCACAGCGCTGCTCGACGTTCACGGTACGGCCCTCCCCCCTCTGGTGTCCCGGTGCGCCGGCACGTCCCTGTGCCGCGCTTCGGCTCATGCCGGACGCACACCCGGTGCGCGGCACGTTCGAGGCATCCCGGCGACAGGGCCGGGCGGCCTTCGTCCCCAGAGCCTTCCACGCCGGGCCGGTCAAGGCAACCTACCCGGCCCGGATCGTCCGACATGTGAACACCCTGATGAGACGCCACCCGTCGTGGCAGGCCTCGGTGTGGGCCTCGCGCGGGTTTCAGACCCCGGTCCGGCGCGTTCCCCGGCGCGCCGCGGCGTGCTCGACCAGTGCCACCAGCAGTTCCTTGCCGTCCTCGCGGAGGCGGGCGTCGCAGAGCAGCACCGGGATGTCCGGGTCCAGGTCGAGCGCGTCCCTGACCTCCTCGGGGGAGAACAGTTCGCTGCCCTCGAAGCAGTTCACCGCGACCAGGAAGGGGATGCCGCGCTGCTCGAAGAAGTCCACCGAGGGGAAGCAGTCCGCCAGCCGCCGGGTGTCGGCCAGCACCACCGCGCCGAGCGCGCCCCGGGCCAGCTCGTCCCAGACGAACCAGAACCGGTCCTGGCCGGGCGTGCCGAACAGGTAGAGGGCGAGCCCCGGCCGCAGGTCGATCCGGCCGAAGTCCATGGCGACCGTGGTGGTGCGCTTGGCCTCCACGCCCGCGGTGTCGTCCACCGGGCGGCCCAGTTCGCTGAGTTCCTCCTCGGTGCGCAGCGGACGGATCTCGCTGACCGAGCCGACCAGGGTGGTCTTGCCCGCGCCGAAGCCGCCCGCGACCAGGATCTTCACCGCGACCGCCGGGCCGCCGCGCCAGCGCGGATCACCGGCCCGGTCACCGCCTGGGTCGCCGCCTGGGTCGCCGCCTCGGTCGTGCGCGGGGGCTGGGCCGACGGCGGGGGCGGCGTGGAGGTCAGAGCGCACGGAGTCCATTGATCACGTCTCGCAACAGGCGCTCGTCCGGCAGCTCGGCGAGCGGAACGGGTCGGGTGACGCTGATCAGCTCGGCGTCGTAGAGGTCGCCGAGCAGGACCCGCACGACACTGACCGGCAGGTCGGTGTAGGAGCCGAGCTCGGCCACGGAGATCGGATCCCGGCGGCACCAGGCCAGGATGGTGTGGTGCTCCGGGTCGAGGACCTGGGCGGGCACGGCCGCCGCGACCGGTCCGGGGGGCTTGGCGGTGATCAGCGAGATCAGGTCGAACAGGCCGTCCTCGACCGGCCTGGCCCGGCCTCGGGTCATCGAGTAGAGACGCACCACCGGGCCGGCGTCGTCGTCGAACCAGCGGTCGTCGACCGGGGTCCGCGCCCGGAACAGGTCGAGTTCGGGGTCGCCCCCGCCCTCCCCGTCCCGGCCGCCTTCCCCGGCCGCACGACCGTCCGGCTCACCGCTGCCCGGCTCGTTGTCGCCGTCCGGCTCATGACCGTCCGGTGCACGGCCCTCCGGCTCGCGCTTCTCCGTCCCCGGGTCGCGCGGCACCGGTGTCGGCTCCTCGTCCGCCATCGGCCCGCTCATCTCCCCGGCGGGGCCACGTCGGCGCGCGGTTCGGCGGCCATGTGCTCGCCGACCCGCTTGACCAGCAGGGCCATCTCGTAGGCGATCTGGCCGATGTCGGCCTCGGCCTCGCTCAGCACCGCCAGGCAGCTGCCGTCCCCGGCCGCGGTGATGAACAGGAAGGCCTCGTCCAGCTCGACCATGGTCTGGCGCACGCCGCCGACCTTGAAGTGTCCGCCGGCGCCCTTCGCCAGGCTGTGGAAGCCGGCCGCGACGGCGGCCAGGTGCTCGGCGTCCTCCCGGTCAAGGTCGCGGGAGGCGCCGGTGGCCAGGCCGTCGCTGGAGAGGATCACCGCGTGCCGCAGGGCGGCCACGCGTCCCACCAGGTCGTCCAGGAGCCAGTTGAGGTCTCCGGCCGACTGCGTCGAAGTGGTCATGAATCTGTTCCTTCCGCTGAAGCGGGTGGTACCGGTCGTGCGGGTCGTTCTGGTCCTGCGGGTGTTACGGGTGCTGCGGGTGGAGCGGGCCTTTCCGACGGCCCGTCGGACAACGGACCGACGGGTGCGCCCGGTTCCGCCGCGGCGTGCGGGGGCCGGACGAACCTGGTCGGCGGTGGAACGGGCGCGCGGCGGGCCAGCGGTGCCGGCTCGCCCCCGGTGGGGCCGGGCAGCGCCGCCGGAGCGGGTGCCGGGGCGAGCGCGCGGCGCTCCGGGTCCGGCGACTGCCGACCGGGCGCGGAGGCCGGACGGGAGGTGGGGCTCGGCGTCGGCGCTGGCGTCGCCGGCGGGACGGCGGTGGCGACCCGGCCTCGGGTGAAGCCGCGCTGGAACGAGGAGAAGGCGGCCCGGGCCTCCTCCGGCGACCGCTCGCGCACCGGCTCGCCCGCACCGGCGCCATCGGCGGCGCCGGCACGGTCGGACCGCCCGGCAGCGGCGTTCGCCGCACGCTCGCGCAACTGCGGGGCGAGGCTCGCCTGCCGGACCCGGCGCGGCAGCGCACCCGAGGCGGCCGGTGCGGCCGGCGTCGCCGCGGCTCCGTTCGCGGGCGCGGCCTCGCGCACCGCCCCACCGTCGGACGTTCCCGCGTCCACGGCTGCGTCGGCGTTCAGATCCGCGTCCACCACCGCCGCGGCCTCCGCCCGGCGGTGCCGTCCGGTGCCGGGACCGGCCGCCTCACCGGCGGGCGCCGTCACCAGCACCGGCCCGCCGCTGCCGCGGGACCGGCGCGGCAGCCCGCCCGGCGTCCGGGCCGGTTCGGGCGCCGAGGGTCGCGGACCGCCGGTGATCCGGTGCCGACCGCCGGATCCGTTCACGCCCTTCAGCGCGCCGTGGGAGTCGACGTCCGGACCGTCCTCGTCGAGCGCGGTCCGCTCGCCGAGGTCACGCTGCGCGCGCCGCTGCGCGGCCGCTCGCCGCGCCCCGGCCGCGTCCGCGCCGGAAGCCGGGCCGACGCCCGACCCCGCGCCCGCACGCGAGCCCGTACCCGCGCCCGAGGCCGCGGGCGGTTCCGGCAGTCCGTCCGGAGCCTCCGCCAGCAGCTCGCGCGGGATGATCACCACCGCCGTCGTCCCCCCGTACGGGGAGGGCCGCAGGTGCACCCGGATGCCGTGCCGCCGGGCCAGCCGGCTGACCACGAACAGGCCCAGCCGGTCGGTGTCGGCGAGGTCGAACTCCTGCTCCACCGCGAGGCGTTCGTTGATCTCGGCGAGCGCCTGCTCGCTCAGTCCGAGCCCGCGGTCGTCGATCTCCAGCGCGAAGCCGTGCGCCACCACCTCGCCCTGGACGGTGACCTGAGTGTTCGGCGGGGAGAACACCGCCGCGTTCTCGACCAGTTCGGCGATCAGGTGGGTGACGTCCGCGACCGCGCTGCCGAGCAGCCCGGTGCCGGGGAACGGCCGGACGATCACCCGGGCGTAGTCCTCGACCTCGCCGACCGCCGCGCGGACCACGTCCACCATCCGCACCGGCTTGCGCCAGGCCCGGCCGGGCGAGCCGCCGGCGAGGATGATCAGGCCCTCCGCGTGCCGGCGCATGCGGGTGGTGAGGTGGTCGACCTTGAAGAGGTCCTCCAGCTCCGTCGGGTCCTCGGTGCGCCGTTCCATGGTGTCGAGCAGGGTCAGCTGACGGTGCAGCAGCACCTGGCTGCGGCGGGCCAGGTTGACGAAGACGGCCGAGACGCCGCGCCGCAGTTCGGCCTGCTCGACGGCGGCCTCGACGGCGGCCCGCTGCACGGCGTTGATCGCGCGGCCGACCTGGCCGATCTCGGCGTGGCCGAAGTCCAGTTCGGGGGCCTCGGCGGCGACGTCCACCGACTCGCCCTTGCGCAGCCGCAGCATGACCGAGGGCAGCCGGGTGCCGGCCAGCTCGTTGGCGGCGTTGCGCAGGCCGATCAGCTGGCGGACCAGGCCGCGGCCGATCCGGTAGGAGATGAGGACCGAGAGCACCACGGCGACCAGACCGACCACACCGGCGATGCCGCCGCGCCAGAGCAGTCCGATCGCGTAGGAGTGGTCGCGGTCGTCGATGGTGCCGGCCAGCCGGGCGTTGATCGCCGCGAGGTCGTCGAGCGCGCGGTCGGCGGTCTCCCGCCAGGCGTCGCCGTTGATCGCCTGCACCACCCGCTCGGGGCCGCCCGCGCCGACGAAGTCCGCCTCGGCCCGGGCGAGCGCGGCCCAGGCCTCGCCGCCGCGCAGGGCGATGTAGTCGGCCTGGTCGACCGGGTCCAGCTCGGCGATGTAGACGGTGAACAGGGCCTGCTGGTTGTGCAGGGCGTCGAGCGCGACCTGGTACTGCTCGGCGGTCGGCCGGCCGGGCGCGCTGCGCAGCCCCTCCATCGCCGCGTCCTCCTGGGCGAGGTACTCGCGGGCGCGCACCAGCTCGATCAGGATCGTCCCCTGCCGCGGGAGTTGGCCGCTCTGACGGGCGACGAAGGCGGAGCGGAAGCCGAAGGTGGGCTTGATCAGGTCGGTGTACTGGCCGAGCGCGAACTCCCAGTTCAGCGCGGCCCGGCCGATCTGGGCGCGCAGCGGCGCGAGTTGGTCGGCGGCGGCGAGGATCTGCAGGTAGCGGCCGCGCTGGGCCTCGTCGAGCCGGCTGCCCTCGGTGTCCTTCTTCTGCTGCAGCACGGCCAGGTCGTGGTCGGTGGTGGCGCGGGCCTGCTCGAAGGCGTCGCGGGCGGCCCGCGAGGCCGGGTCGGCGAGTCGCCGGACGGCGGCTCGGCGCTCGCTCTGCAGGTCGTGCGCGTACTGGTCGACCGGGGTGCCGAACTCCTTGTACGTCCGGCTGACGTCCAGGCGGCTCCAGACGTCGCCGGTGGTGGCGAGCGTCGCGTACGCCCAGAGGGCGGTGAGGGCGACGATGGGCACCAGGAGCAGCGCGATGATCTTCGCGCGGATCGAGCTGCTGCGCAGACGCATGGAGTCCTCGGTCGGGAAGTGCCAGGCGCGGACGGGGTGCGGGGGCGGGCGGGACGTCCGGACGGGTGGGGCGGACGGGTGGGCGGGGAGGCGGGGAGGCGGGCCGGGGCGGGCCGGGGCGGCACGGACAGAGTCGACTCGGTGGCGAGTCGGCCCGGCATCGAGTCGAGCGGGTACGGAGAAGGCTTGGTACGGCGGCGGCTTGGTAGGGATTCGGTTGGTACGGACCAAGTACCGGCCGAGGGCTGTTCCGGGGATCGGCCGGGGGCCCCGGCCGTGGGTCTGCGAGACTCTACTACGCCCTGACCACTCGTTCGAGGGTCGAACCCACCCTCTCCTCGCCCCGAACCGGATCGTGTCCGGATCACCGCCGTGATCACCGGTTCCCCACAGTCGTGCGACGCTCGTGACGACTCCACGACACTTTCCGCACGCACCGGTGCCGATCTCGTCGCGTCACGGTCACAACCCTGGGCAGTCGGCAAGCTATCCGATAGTTTCGCTGCACCTGCAGGACGGATCGGGGGGATCGTGCGCGAGTTCACCATGCCCGCCCCGGCCGGACCGCCGGCCACCGGCGGGCTGGCCGACTCGCTCTACGACACCGCGGAACGCTCCCCCGGCCTGGTCCAACTGACCCGCCGTGCCAACCGCTCCCGGTGCGCCACCGGCGGGGACGCCCGGTGCGCCACCGGCGGGGACGGGTGGCAGGACGTCACCGCCGCCGACTTCCGCGACGAGGTCCTCGCCGTCGCCAAGGGCCTCCTCACCCGGGGCGTGCGCTACGGCGACCGGGTCGCGCTCATGTCCCGCACCCGCTACGAGTGGACGCTGTTCGACTACGCGCTCTGGTCGATCGGCGCGATCTCCGTCCCGGTCTACCCCACGGCCGCGGCCGAGCAGGTCCGCTGGATCCTCGCCGAGACCCAGGCGGTGGCCTGCCTGGTCGAGGACGAGGACCACGCGATGACCGTCGGCGCGGTCTGCGACGCGTTACCCGACCTGACCGGCATCTGGCAGCTGGACCGGGACTGCGTCGCCGCGATCGTCGAGGACGGCCGCGGAGTGCCGGACTCGCTCGTCCACCGGCAGCGGCTCGGCGTCACCGCCGACACCGTCGCCACCGTCGTCTACACCTCCGGCACCACCGGCCGCCCCAAGGGCTGCCTGATCACCCACGGCGCGCTGGCCGCCGCGGCCGACTCGCAGCTCGACGGCTGGGGGGACGCGATCCGCGACACCGGCGGCCACCAGCCGTGCACCGTCCTGCTCCTGCCGCTGGCGCACGTCTACGGGCGGATGGTGCAGATCGCCTCGGTGCGCGGCGGCTTCCGGCTCGGCCACGTCGCCGAGCTGTCCACCGACGCGCTGCTGCCCGCGCTCGCCGCCCTCCGCCCGACCTTCCTGCTCGTCGTCCCCTACGTCCTGGACAAGGTGTTCCAGCAGACCCGGCGCGCCGCTGAGGAGGCCGGGCGCGGCGAACTCCTCGAACAGGCCCGGCAGGTGGCCGTCGACTGGGCCGCCGCCCGCGAACAGCGCGCCTTCGGGCGCGGACCGGGCCCGGGCACCGCGCTGCGGCTGCGCCACCTGGCCTACGAGCGCACGGTCTACCAGCGGCTGCGCGCCGTGTTCGGCGGCCGGACCCGGCTGCTGATGTGCGGCGGCTCGACGCTCGACCGCGAACTCGGCCTCTTCTTCGCCGGGATCGGCTTCCAGCTGTACGAGGGCTACGGGCTGACCGAGACCTCGGCCGCCGTCACCGGCAACCCGCCCGGCCGGTCGAAGGTCGGCACGGTCGGGCGGCCGGTGCCCGGCACGACCGTGGCGATCGCCGACGACGGCGAGGTGTGGGTGCGCGGCCCCGGCGTCTTCGGCGGCTACCTCAACCACCCGCGCTGCACCGCCGAATCGCTCGTCGAGGACTGGTTCGGCACCGGCGACCTCGGCAGCCTGGACGAGGACGGCTACCTGACCATCACCGGCCGCAAGAAGGACGTCATCGTCACCAGCAGCGGCAAGAACCTCGCGCCCGCCGCGCTGGAGGTCCGAGTGGAGTCCCACCCGCTGGTCTCGCAGTGCCTGGTGGTCGGCGACGACCGCCCGTACGTGGCCGCGCTGATCACCCTCGATCCGGCGGCGCTGGCGCACTGGCTCAAGCGGCGCGGGCGCGGGCAGGCGGACCCGTGGACGGTGCTCACCGACGAGGACCTGCACGCGGAGATCCAGCGGGCGGTCGCGGCGGCCAACACCGCCGTCTCGCGGGCCGAGTCGATCCGCGCCTTCCGACTGCTGCCCCGGGAGTTCGGGATGGAGCAGGGGCTCATGACGCCTTCGCTGAAGCTGCGGCGGGCGGCGATCGTCGAGTACTACGCGACGGACATCGAGGAGCTGTACGCCCCCTGACGTCTCGTCTTGTCCCGTTTTACGCAGGTGACATGGGGTCGACACGGGGTCTCGCCGGGCCGCGCTCTCCCTTGACGATCGCAGTGGTCCAGTCCATTGTTTTCTCCGGTCCGAGTGCGGCACGCCGAAGGCTCCCGCCCCCTCCGGGAGCACCCCCACATCCCGTTCTCCGCGCGCCCGCCCCACGGGCGCGTCCCCCACGCTGGAGTCCCCACGTGTCCATCTCCTCGCGCATGTCCACACGCCTGTCCGGGCGTCTGTCCGGCCGTCTGTCCGGGCCGGCCGCCGCCGTGCTGCTGGTGGCCGGCCTCGCCGGACCGGCCGCCGCTTCGGGCGCGGAGCCCGCCGCTTCGGGCACGGAGGCCGTGGCGCCCGCCGTCAACCTGGCCACCAACCCCGGGTTCGAGATCCCCGCCTCCTCGCTCGCCGACTGGGGCAGCGTGCCCGGCTGGCGCTGCTCCGGCGGTCCCGCCGAGGCCTCCGTCACCACCGCCGCCCCGCACTCGGGCGCCTCCGCCCTGGCCGTCACCCCGGCGGGCGAGGACTCCACCGGCGAGTGCGCGCAGACCGTCTCGGTCCAGCCCGGCACCACCTACACCGCCTCCGCCTGGGTCCGCGGGAGGTTCGTCTTCCTCGGCGCCACCGACGGCACCGACCGCCCGACCGCCCCCGCCTGGACGGAGAGCACCAACGGCGGCTGGCAGAAGCTGACCACCCGCTTCACCGCGGGCCCGACCGCCACCACCGTCCGGCTCGCCGTCCACGGCTGGTACCAGCAGGGGCCGTTCGCGGTCGACGACATGCGGGTCGACAGTCCCGCGCCCACCCCGGCGACCGCCGCCGGCTCGGTGCCGACCAGCGACAAGGTGGTCTTCCTCACCGTCGACGACGGCTGGCAGACCACCCCGGAGGCGGAGCGCTTCATCGCCGACCACCAACTGCCGATCACCGCCTTCCCGCTGCCGATGGCCGCCGCCGCCAACCCCGACTACTTCCGGCGGGTGACCGCCGCACCCGGCTCCTCCGTCCAGAACCACAGCGTCTCCCACCGGGACCTCACCAAGCTCCCGCCCGCCGAGCAGCAGGTGGAGATCTGCGACGCCCGGGATTCGCTGACCCGCCTCTTCGGCACCGCGCCCACCGTGTTCCGCCCGCCGTTCTTCGCCTGGAACGCCGACACCCTCCAGGCCGCCGCCAACTGCGGCATGCGCACCGTGCTCACCGCCGACGCGGACTTCAGCTGGGGCGCCGCCAAGATCTGGCACGAGGGGACCCTGTCGCCCGGCGACGTCGTCCTGATGCACTGGACGGACACCCTCGCCGACGACCTCCGACGCGCCCTGGCCGCCGCCGAGGCCGCCGGCCTCAAGCCCGCCGGCCTGGCCTCCTACCTGCGCTGACACCGCCGACTGCCGCTCGCCGGCGCACCGCCGACCCCGCCCGGGGGGCCGGCGGTGCGCCGTTTCCGACGCGTTGACAGCGGGCGTGTGCGGGTGCTGGGATGGTCCGCGTGCGGCGTGGCGCCGGCCAAAGAGATGTGGGCCGGCCGGTGACCGAGCGAGCACCTTTACGCAGAGGGACGATGCGCGATGAGTACCTACTCCGCTCCCCTTTCCTGACGATCACCGCGGCTTCGGCCGCCTCTTCCCCTGTTCGGAGACACCCACAGACGCATGCCCATGTCTTCTTCTTCTTCCTCTTCATCCTCTTCATCCTCTTCATCTACTTCTCCTTCGTCGTTCAACCAGTCGGTCATCGATGAGTTCCGTGCCCGGGGCGGAAGGGTCGGCGGACCCTTCGAGGGCGGGGACCTGCTGTTGCTGACCACCGTCGGCGAACGCTCCGGGCGGGAGCACACCGTGCCGCTCGGGTTCGTACGGGCGGACGGGCTGCTGCTGGTCGTCGCCTCGGCGGCCGGGGCGCCCGAACACCCGCAGTGGTACCGGAATCTGCTCGCCGGCCCGCTGGTGCGGGTGGAACTTGGCGAGGAGGTGTTCGACGCGATCGCCGTCCCCGCCGAGGGGGAACGGCGCGACCGGCTGTTCGAGGCGGTCGTCCGGGCCGCCCCCGGGTACGGCGACTACCAGCGGCACACCGCACGGGTCCTGCCCGTGGTGGTGCTGGAGCACCCGGACCCCGGGGCCGGGGCCGGGGCCGGGGCCGGGGCGCCGGTGCGCGAGGTGGCGAGCCTCGCGGACAAACTGCTGGAGGTGCACGACTGGCTGCGCGCCCAGGTGCGGCAGGTGCGAGCCGAGACCGAGGCGCACTTCGCCGGAGGAGGCGGCGGCCGCGCTCCGGCGCTCGGCCTGCAGATCCGCCAGCATTGCCTGGCCTTCTGCCAGGGTCTGACCGTCCATCACTCCGGCGAGGACCACGGCGTCTTCCCGGCGTTGGCCCGCAGCCATCCGGAGCTGCGGGGCGTGCTGGACCGGCTGGCCGAGGAGCACCGCGCGGTGTCCCGGCTGAAGGACGAGCTGGTCGCGCTGGTGTCCGGCCTCGAATCCGCCGAACCGGAGCGGTTCCGGGCCGCACTGTCGCGGACGGCGGACGAGCTGGAGGCCCATCTCGCCCACGAGGAGCGGGAACTGCTGCCCGCCCTGGCCGGGATCCCGTTCCCGCCATCGGGGCGCTGAGTGGACGGGCCCGCCGGTCCCTCCCCCGGTGGGGGACCGGCGGGCCCGCCGTCTGCGGGGTGCGGTCAGGCCTGCGCGGTGAACACCGGCAGGAAGCCGCCCGAGTGGCCGGCGGCCTTCGGGTGGTAGCTCTCCTCCACCGGCAGGGTGGTGCTGTTCAGCCAGGTGGTGCTGGAGCCGCAGATCTCGTGCTCGCGGAAGATCGAGCGGACGTCGCCGAAGGCGAAGCCCGCGTTGGCGGCGCGCTTGGCGATGACGTCGTCGAGCGTGTCGGCGGCGCTGTTGATGGCGGACCGCTTGGTGTCGCCGATGCCGAAGATGCAGCTGCCGCCGACCTTGTAGAGGTGCGGGTAGCCGAGCACGACGACCCGGGCGTTCGGGGCCTTGGCGTGGATCGCCGAGTAGACCTGGTCGAGCTTGCCGGGCAGCGTGCCGGTCGCGTAGTTCTTCGCGGTGGCGATGGCGTTGAGACAGGCGCTCTCGGAGTCGAGGACGCAGGTCTGCATCGCGCTGGCGAAGCCCGCGTCGTTGCCGCCGACGCTGACGCTGACCAGCGTGGTGGACGAGTTCAGGGCCGAGAGCTGGTTGTTGAGCACGTCTGAGGTTCTGGCGCCGGCGCAGGCGACGAAGGAGAAGGAGGACGGCGCGTGCGCGTTCTTCCACAGGTACGCGTACGCGTTGGTGCTGCGCTTGCAGCTGCCGCTCTCGCTCGTGTAGCTCCCGGCCCCGAGGCCTGAGGCGTACGAGTCGCCGAGCGCGACGTAGTTGACCCCGGCGGCGTGGGCCGAACCGGCTGTGACGAGGGTGGTCAGGGAGAGGAGCACCGCGGTGACGGCGACGGACATGGCACGGGCAGGGCGTAGCATGACACCTCCTGGGAGTGACTCGCGTCACAGAATTTGATACCAGGCGGTAGCTAACTCGGGAAGTTGTCATGCCAAGGCAATTGACGGACAGTCTGACAACGGGACGGTGAACTGCCCCTTCCACCACGGGAAATGCGCCCGGGCGCCGGTTTCCGGGCGTCGCCCGATCGAGGGACGGCGTTCAGCCGGGTCGGGTGGTACGGCCTGTTGCGCGGTCGGGGTTACGTGGTCAGGGTGAGGCGGTCGGGGTCGGGCGGTCGGGGTCAGGCGGTCGGGGTCACACCGGGGGCGCGCCCGGGCCCTGGGCCGGGGCCGGACCGGAAGCCGACCCCGGGGCCGCGCCGGGGAACAGCTCGCAGCCGTTCAGCGGCAGCTCCTCGATCGTCTCGTTGGCGGCCGCGGGCACGCCCAGCCTCCGGACGGCGGTCGCCACCGCGGCCCGGGCCTGACGCAGGCCCGGCGCGCCCCAGCCGAGCAGCTCGACGGCGAGGCCCGGAGCGACCAGCAGCCGCCGGTAGTGCCGTCCCGAGGCCGGGTCCGGCAGGCTCGGACCGACGGCCCGCAGCGCGGCGGCCATCCGGACCCGGGCGCACTCGTGTCCACCGTTGGCCGAGCCGACCCGGTCGTAGAGGTAACCGAGGTAGTACGGCGTACCGATCAACGCCTGCGCCTCCTCGGCCGCCTCCCGGGCCAGCGCGGAACCGGGGTCACCGGCGTCCTCCGGCTCCAGCGAGCCACCGGGCAGCGAGACGATGCCGTCCTTGGGGTTGACCAGGGTCAGCACCCGGCCGTCGGGGGCGAACAGCCACCCCCACGACTGCTTGACCGGAAGCCCGGCGGGCACCCGTTCACCCGGTCGCCACGGCCAGCCCGCGGTGGGACGCCGGCGCACCAGGCCGAGCAGCTCGGCGATCTCCGCGCTGTACTCGATCCGGCTCATGCGTCCCCCCTTTCGGTGTCGGGCTCGCCGGACCGACGGTGCGCGGGGACGGTTCGCGGTACTCGGTTCGGGGCGGAGCGGCGGGCACGGCGGCGTGGGGCACCGACCGTTCCCACTGTTGATCTTCCCCGAAATCTTCCCCGAACAGGCGGTCGATGAACAGTCCCCAGCGCCGCTTGGTGGACACCCCGAGCCGAACGCCCTGGTCAGCCGTGGTCACACCAGGGGCCCACCCCCGTCCCCGAACGGCGGCTCCCCGGACGGCCGCCCGCCCGGCTGGCCGCCCCCGGGCGGCCGGTCGTCGGGCCGGCCACCCGGCCGTTCGCCGGGCCGGCCGCCGGGCTGGTCACCGACCGGATCACCGGGCGGCCGCGACCGCCCCTCCCCCGGCCGACCACCCTCCGCCGAGGGCGGCGCCGGCAGCGGGAAGCCCGGCAACGGGACGACCGCCGGCGGGAACGGCAGGCCCCGGCCGACGTCGTCGGCGAGCTCGTCCAGCACCTCGCGGACGGTCATCGGCCGCAGCCGCCCCCGCCGCAGCGCCCAGCCCCGCGCCGTCTGCCCACCGGGCGCCGCCGGGTCCCCGTGCAACACCATCGCCCCGGAGCCGCCGACGGCGAGGCCCGCCGCCAGCGTCACGCAGAACGCCTCGGCGTCCCGCCCGCCGGCCGCGGACCGGCCCCGCTCCACCCGGACGTCGGTCGCCGAGGCCAGCTCCTCGCCGTCCGCGGGCCCGTGGCAGCGCAGGGTCAGCAGGTGGAAGCCGTCACCGGCCCCCGCCGCCACCGCCAGCTGGACCTCGACGGCGTGCCGCATCGCCGCCACCAGCCGCCGCTCCCCCGGCGGCCCCTCGCCGACCGCCGTCAGCAGGGCCGCCATCGCGATGGAGATCCGCACCCTGGCCCGGTGGTCGTCGGCCAGCTCCGGCAGCAGCGCCGTCAACCGCTGCCCGGCGTAGACGAACGGCTCCCCGGCCAGCTCGGGATCGGCCGCGTACGCGACCCGGGCGGCCGCGTCCCCGGGCGCGAAGCCGAGCGCCTCGCAGTACTCCTCGTAGTCGACGGGGTCGAGCATCCGCAGGTGGACCTCCAGCCCGTGTCCGCGCAGCGCGCGGAGCTGGACCGCCACCCGCCGCAGGTAGGACCGGTAGGACAGACCGCCGAACAGCCCGTGCCGCGCGAGATCGGCGAAGTCGCCGGCGCCGACGGCCAGCGCGAGCGCCACCGGCTGCGGCGGCGGCGCCCCGCGCGGGCGCCCCCGGCGCCGGTCCCGCACCCCGGGCCCGGCGGACCCGCCCGAGCCCCCGGTCCGGGGAGTGCTCACCCCGCCGCCCGGCGGCCGCCCGTCCGGGACCCGACCGCCCGGCCCACCCGGGCTGGGCCGCTGCCGGGCCGGCCCCGGCCCCGGCCCCCACAACCGCGCCACCGGCCTGCGCCACCGCTCGCGGCAGCCGACCGCGCCCCCGCCGACCGATCGGCCACCTCGACCGCGTCGGCCACGGCGGCGCCCTCCGCCACCGCACCGCTCCGGGTGCCGCTCCTGTCCCTGCTCCCGCTCCTGTCCCTGCTCCTGCTCCTGCTCCTGCCGCTGCTCCCGCAACTCGCTTCGCATCTGGTCCTGCACGGTCACTTCCCTCCGTCGTCGACACGTCCGCCGGCCCCACGAGCCCCCTGGCTCCCGACGACCGCGACCATACACAGCGTCACTGACAATCGACCTGGAGTGAGGGCGCGGAGCCTGGCCGGCCCGCCCCCGGACGGCCGCCGGTCCCCGTTCCGGACCGAGTTGTCGGTGGCGCCCGTTATGGTCGGGAACCATGCGACTGCTGCATACCTCCGACTGGCATCTCGGGCGTTCGTTCCACCGGGAGAGCCTGCACGACGCCCAACGCGCCTTCCTCGACCACCTCGTGGCGGTGGTCCGGGACGAGCGCGTCGACGCCGTGCTGGTCGCCGGCGACGTGTACGACCGGGCGCTGCCGGGCCTGGAGGCGGTCGCGCTGTTCGACGACGTGCTGCACCGGCTCGCCGACCTCGGCGTGCCGACGGTGTTCATCAGCGGCAACCACGACTCCGCCCGCCGCCTCGGCGTCGGCGCCGGCCTCATCGGCCGGGCCGGAGTCCACCTGCGGACCGACCCCGGCGAGTGCGCGGAGCCGGTGCTGCTGGCCGACGCGCACGGACCGGTCGCCGTCTACGGTCTGCCCTACCTGGAGCCGACGCTGGTCCGGGAGCGCTTCGGGCTGGCGCGCGGCGGTCACGCGGCGGTGCTCGGCGCGGCGATGGACCAAGTCCGGGCCGACCTCGCGGCCCGCCCGGCCGGCACCCGCGCCGTGGTGCTCGCGCACGCCTTCGTCACCGGCGGCGAGCCCACCGACAGCGAGCGCGACATCGCGGTGGGCGGGGTCGCTGCCGTCCCCGCCGCCGTCTTCGACGGCGTCCACTACGCCGCGCTCGGCCATCTGCACGGCTGCCAGACCCTCGCCCCGCACCTGCGCTACAGCGGCTCCCCGCTCGCCTACTCCTTCTCCGAGCACGAGCAGCGCAAGAGCATGTGGCTGGTCGACCTCGCGGCGGGCGGCGCGGTCACCGCCGAGCGGGTCTTCTGCCCCGTCCCCCGGCCGCTGGCCCGGCTGCGCGGCCGGCTGGACGAGCTGCTCACCGACCAGCGGCACACCGCCGACGAGCAGTCCTGGGTGCAGGTCACCCTCACCGACCCGAGCCGCCCGAGCGAGCCGATGGAGCGGCTGCGCCGCCGCTTCCCGCACACCCTCCAGCTGCTGTTCGATCCGGAGGAGACCACCGCCGCGGCCTCCCCCTCCTACGCGGCCCGGGTCAGCGGGCGCACCGACCTGGAGATCGCCGAGGGCTTCCTGCGGCACGTCCGCCCCGGCGCCGAGCCGGACCCGGACGAGCTCGGCTGGCTGCGCGACGGCTTCGAGCGCGTCCGGGAGACCACCGACCGGAAGGCGGAGCTGCCCCGATGAGACTCCACCGGCTGACGGTGACCGCCTTCGGCCCGTTCGCGGGCACCGAGACGGTCGACTTCGACGCACTGGCCGCCGGCGGGCTGTTCCTGCTGCGCGGCGCCACCGGCGCGGGCAAGAGCAGTGTGCTGGACGCGGTCTGCTACGCCCTCTACGGCGAGGTGCCCGGCACCCGCCGCGCCAACCGGCTGCGCAGCGACCACGCGGACCTCGACCGGCTGACCGAGGTCCGGCTGGAGCTGACGCTCGGCGGCCGCCGACTGGAGGTCATCCGGATCCCCGAGCAGCCGCGGCCGAAGAAGGTCGGCACGGGCATGACCGTCGAGCGCGCGCAGACCCTGCTGCGCGAGTGGTCGGTGGACGGCGCGGGCACCGGCGACGGCGCGCCGGGCTGGCGGGCGGTCAGCAAATCGCACCAGGAGGCCGGCGAGGAGCTCCACCGGCTGATCGGGATGAGCCGGGACCAGTTCTGCCAGGTGGTGCTGCTGCCGCAGGGCGACTTCGCACGGTTCCTGCGGTCCGACTCGGAGGAGCGCGGCAAGCTGCTGCGCCGACTGTTCGACACCGAGCGGTTCCAGTCCGTCGAGGCCTGGCTGGCCGAGCAGCGCCGGGCGCACGAGGCCGCCGTCCAGACCGGGCGCGGCCGGCTGCGGGACTTGGCCAGCAAGGCCGAGCAGGCGGCCGGCCCGGGCGCGGAGCCCGCCGAGGGCCGGGTGACCACCGAGGACGACGGCGCGCCGAGCCCGTCGGCGGACGCCGAGCTCACCACGGGGGTGCTGGGCTGGGCGGCCGTGCTGCGCGGCGGCGCGGCCGAGCAGCTGACCGTCGCCGAGGCCGCGCTGGCCGGCGCGGAGGAGGCGCACCGGGCGGCGGAGCGGGCGCGGGAGGCCGACGAGCAGCTGGCCGACCGGCAGGAGCGGCACCGGCAGGCCGTGCGGGAGGCCGCCAGGCTGGCCGAGGACGAGCCCGCGCGGGCGGCGGACCGCCGCCGGCTGACCGCGGCGCAGGCGGCGGTCGGCGTCGAGTCCGTGCTGCACCTGCGGGAGCGCGCGGCGGCGGCGTACCGGCAGGCCCGGGAGGAGGCCGACCGGCACCGCGCGGTGCTCGCCGAGATCGCCACCGACCGGGCGGGCCGGGACGGCCTGGCCGGCGGGGTCTCGGCCGACGGCGGTGCGGGACCGGCCGGGGCGGGCGCGACCGGCGCGGGTGTGACCGGCGCGGGTGCGACCGGCGGCGGCCGGGCGCTGGCGCACGCCGAGGCCGAGGAGCTGGCCGAGGCGGAGCGGCGGCTGCGCGCGGAGATCGTCCGGCTGGAAGGGGCCCGGGACGACGAACGGCAGTGCGCCGAGCTGGCCGGCACCCGGGCCGCGCTCACCGCGGACCTGCGGCGCGCCGAGGACCTCGCCGAGGAGGCGGGCGACTGGCTGGCCGAGTTCGACGCCCGGCTCGCCGCGCTGCAGGAGGAGGAGTCCGCCGCCCGGGACGCCGCCGCGCTGGTCGAGCGGCTGGACGCCCGCCGCGCCGAGCTGACCGCCCGGCTGTCCGCCGCCCGCGAGCGGGACACGCTGGACCGGGAGATCGACCGGGCCGCGCCGCGCGCCCTCGCCCGGCGCGCCGAGGCCCTGGACGCCCGGCAGCACGGCCTGGAGCTCCGCGAGCGCCGGCTGACCGGCATGGCCGCCGAGCTGGCCGCGCAGCTGAGCGCCGGCGAGCCCTGCCGGGTCTGCGGCTCGGCGGAGCACCCGGCCCCGGCCCGCCCGGTCGGCGAACCGGTCCGGGCCGAGGACGAGGAGCGTGCCCGGCACGCCCAGACGGCCGCCGAGCAGGCCGCCGACACGGCGGAACGGGAACTCGCCGGCCTCCGGGTGCGCCGTGCGGCGGCGGCCGGCGCGGCCGGCGAGGAGCCCGCCGACGCCCTGGCCGGGGCGCTCACCGGGCTGGGGCTGGAGCACCGGGAGGCGGTCCGGGTCGCGGAGCGGCTCGGTGCGGTCGGCCGGGAGATCGAGCGGCTCACCGAGGAGCAGGCCGTCCGCCGCACCGCGCTGGCCGACGCCCGGGAGCGGAGCGCGGAACTGGCCGCCCAGGCCCGGACCCTGCACGCCGAGCAGGAGAAGCTGACCGCCCGGGTGGCCGCGGCCCGCGGCGAGGCGCCGTCGGTGGCGGCCCGGGCGAACGCGCTGCACCGCCTCGCCTCGGCCGTGGCGGACCTCGGCGGAGCGGCCCGCGCGGCCACCGAGGCGGCGCACCAGCTCAAACGGGCCGACGACGAACTCGCCGCCGCCGGGGTGGCGGCCGGGTTCGCGAGCGCGCAGGACGCCGTCGCCGTCCGGCTGCTGCTCGCCGAGCGCGATCGGCTGGAGCTGCGGCTGGACCGGCACCGGGTGGCGCTGGACGAGGCGGAGCGGGGGCTCGCCGAGCCGGAGCTGGCCACGGCGGCCGCCCTGCCGCCCGCCGACCTGCCCGGTACCCGGAGCCGGCTCGGCGCCGCCACCGACCGGCTGCGCGCGGCGCACGCCGCACGGGACGCGGCGCGCCTGCGCTGCGAGGCACTCGCCGCGATCGGCCAGCGGCTCACCGAGCTGGCCCGTTCACTGGCCCCGGAGCTGACCCGGTACGCGCGGATCAGCCGGCTGGCCGCGCTCGCGGCCGGCACCTCCACCGACAACCGGCTCCGGATGCGCCTGGAGTCGTACGTCCTGGCGGCCCGGCTGGAGCAGGTGGCGGCGGCCGCGAGCGACCGGCTGGTCCGGATGTCCGGCGGCCGCTACACCCTCGTCCACAGCGACGACCGGGGCGGTGGCAACAAGCGCTCGGGCCTGGCGCTGCGCGTGGTGGACGCCTGGACGGGCACCGAGCGCGACACCGCGACGCTCTCCGGCGGCGAGAGCTTCTTCGCCTCGCTCGCCCTGGCGCTCGGCCTGGCCGACGTGGTCACCGACGAGGCCGGGGGCATGCCGCTGGACACGCTCTTCATCGACGAGGGCTTCGGCAGCCTCGACGAGCACACCCTGGAGGAGGTGATGGACGTCCTCGACGGACTGCGCGAGCGGGACCGCGCGGTCGGCATCGTCAGCCATGTCGCCGATCTGCGCAGCCGGATCCCGGCCCAGTTGCTGGTCCGCAAGGGCCGGCACGGCTCCACCCTGGCGCTGGCGGGGCGGGAGGACGCCTGACCCGAGGAAATCCGTGATCCAACGGGATCCGTACGACGGGCGGGCGGCCCGGTCAGCCGGAGCAGGCGATCCGCTGGGCCTGCTGCCAGGTGCAGACGGGGCAGAGCGTGCTGCCCGGGTGGTCGGCGGGCAGTTCGGTGGGCTCGCCGCACAGCACGCAGTCTGCGCGCGGGCCGGTCAGCTCCGGGTCGGGCAGCAGGGCCGCCTCCGCGTCGCTCGGGGCGAGGGCGCAGATCGGGTCGGCCGCCGGGGTGACCCGGGTGTCGGGGACGGCGGTGCTCCCGTCGTTCGCGCTGCCCTTGTCGTGCGTCGCTGTTTCGCTCATGTGGCCTTCTCTACTCCCCGGGCCGCTCCCGCGCAAGGCCGTCCCGCGCAAGGCGGTCCCACGCGAGGTCGCCCCGAGGGCGGCCGCTACGGTGGCCGTATGCCCGACTCGCCCGGCCACGAGATACCCCGCGCCGACCCGACCGACCTGCCCGACCCGACCGACCCGACCACTGCCCGGGGCGGCCCGGCCGGCCGCTCCGCCCTGGAGCGGAGGTTGCTCGCCGCCCGCGCCGCCGCGCCCAGCTACCGCGAGGTGGGCGCCACCCGGGGCGCCCGGCTGCCGGAGGGGTACGCCCACCTGCGGCGGCGGGTCCACCTCGGACACGGACCGGAGGTCCTGGCCCGGGCCGGCCGGTTCGTCCTCGGCTGGGGCTGCCAGCTGGGCACCGGCTTCGCCGTCCACCCCTACGCTCCCGCCGAGCCGGGGGCGACCGTCCTCCTGCGGCTCCGCCTGCCCGGGACCCGCTGGCCCCGGCTGGTGATCCCGTGCCGGGTGGTGTGGACGGTGGACGAGCCGGACCGGATCGGCTTCGCCTACGGCACGCTGCCCGGGCACCCGGAGCGCGGTGAGGAAGCGTTCGTGGTGTCCATGGACGCGGCGGGCGAGGTGTGGTTCGAGGTCAGCGCCTTCGCCCGGCTCGCGGCCTGGTACGCGCGGCTCGGCCGCCCGGTCGCCGTGCTCTGCCAGTACCTGGCGATCGAGCGCTACCTCACCTCGGTCGTCGAAGCCGCCGCCGACCCGGAGCCCGGGCCGGCACCGGAGTCACTGCCGGACAGGTCCTAGCCCGGTCCGCGCCGGCGGCGCCTTCGACGACCGGAGGTGTGCGCGGCGCTCAGCCCAGGAAGGAGAGCCGGACCGTCCGTCGCGGGTTGTCGCCGTTGGTGTCGATGAGTACCACCGACTGCCAGACGCCCAGCGCGAGTTGCCCGCCGATCACCGGCAGGGTGGCGTGCGGGGCGACCAGACCGGGGAGGACGTGGTCGCGGCCGTGGCCGGGGCTGCCGTGTCGGTGCCGCCACCGGTCGTCGGCCGGTAGGAGTTCGCGCAGGGTGGCGAGGAGGTCGTCGTCGCTGCCGGAGCCGGTCTCCAGGACGGCGATTCCGGCCGTCGCGTGCGGGACGAAGACGTTGAGCAGGCCGTCCCGCCCAACGGCGTGCTCGTCGAGGAACCGGGCGCAGCGGTCGGTGATGTCGAGCGCGACCTCGTGGCTGCCGGTGGTGATCTCGAAGGTCTCGGTCCGGAAGGAGGTGGAGTGGGAGGTGGTTCGGGAGTGGTTGTGGTCCGCCATGGCGCCATCCTGGCCCACGTACGGGAGCCGGTTGACCAGCCTCGCCGACTCCCCGTGCCGGAGAGGCATGTCCACGTACGCTGAAAGGTTCCGTCCAGGAACGACCAGGAACGACCAGGACCGACCAAGAGCGACCGGGGACGACCGGGTCCGGGAACACGGAAGACCCGACGGTCGCGAGGATCCGTCGGGCCGGTGCAGCTCGATGTGCGGGCGAGCGCGACGGTCGGTGTGCGACGCCCCGGGGCCGGGGCGTCCGCTCAGCCGGTCCGGCTCAGCCGCGCCCGCCGAAGAGCCCCCGCCGCAGTCGGCGCAGCGGCGCCAGCAGCTTGACCCGCGCATGGCGGCGCGCCCGCGACGTCGGGACATCGGCGCCGCGCGGCGTCAGTTCCCTTATCAACCCGAGCGCCTCGGCGGTGTCCACCGCCGGGAGTGCGGGTGCACCGAGCACCGCCAGGTGTCGCTCGATCCGGCGGCCGGTCGTGCCGACGCCGCACTGGATCGCCGGCACCCGAGGCCGAGCCCGCACTTGCATCTGTTCCATCAGTTTTCCCACCCCTACGAGGCGCCAGGGCCGTGAGGCGAAGACTATCCGTGACAGACGGCCTTCGCGCAACCGTCCTGGTGTTCTGCAACCGTACCGTGCTGCGTCAACTGACACTGCACCAGGGACCACCCGACCGATCACGACTACGCATCAATGATGGTGCACGACCAGCGGTTCGTCAGCAGGGACTTCGGGTCATTCACCCGGCGCCCGCCGCAGCGGTGCACGCCCGGCGCACAGGGTCACCGACCGTTCACCCACCGTGTCCGCCGGGCGGCGCTCGCGAGAGGCCTCGGTCCACCACCTGGGGCGATACGACTATCCGTTTAGGAAGTGAACACAACCGGGGGATTGACGCGGGCCCCGGCTCCAAGCAGTATCTCTATCGACCATGCGGGCGCGAACATCTCCGGCCGCAGTGTTCGACTGATGAAGCTTCCGGTTACCCCGTACCTACTGCCAGGCCGCCTCGACGCTGCGGCGGCCAGGTGCGGGCGGTTCCCGGACCGGCGGCCGGCCGTAGAGGGTCGGCCGGGCCGCCACCAGGCTGCCGGTGCCACACCCTTCGGGGTCCGGCACCGGCGGCTCCGGCTCCGACATCGGTGACTCCGACATCGGCATCGCGATCGGCACCAACATCGCGACCAACATCGCGACCGGCATCGGCCGCGCACCCTTCCCGCACACGGCGCCCACCCCTTTCCCACGCGGTGCCCCGCATCCGCCCTCCTCCGGTGGCCGTCACCGTCACCGCGCTCGGTAGACTCGGCCAGCGTGCCAGTCCTCCTCAGCATCGTGCTCCCGGTCCACGGGGTGGAGCGCTTCCTGCCGCGCTGCCTCGACTCCCTCCTGGCGGACGCCTCCCCCTCCGAGTCCCGCTTCGAAGTGATCGCGGTCGACGACCGCTCCCCCGACCGCAGCGGCGCGATCCTGGACGAGTACGCGGCCCGCGACCCGCGCCTGCGCGTCCTCCACCTCGCCGAGAACCAGGGCCTCGGCGGCGCCCGCACCGCCGCCCTCCCCGAGGTGCGCGGCACGTACGTCTGGTTCGTCGACAGCGACGACTGGGTGCCCGAGGGCACCGTGGCCGCCCTCCTCGACGAGCTCACCGTCGAGGTGGAGCGCGAGGGCCGCGGGGAGGCGCCCGCCGACGTCCTGCTGACCGACTTCACCCACGTCTACCCCGACGGCGGGACCGAGCCCAACCCCTGGCGGCACGTGCTGACCGGATCCCCGCTCGTCGGGGGGAGCACGCTGGCCGAGCACCCGGCCCTGTTCAGGACGGTGATGTCGGTCTGGAACAAGGTGTTCCGCCGCGCGTTCCTGCTCGGCCTCGACGTCTCCTTCGGCCGCGGCTACTACGAGGACATCTCCGTCACCTACCCGGCGCTGCTCGCCGCCGACCGGCTGCGCTACCTCGACCGCCCCTGCTACTTCTACCGGCGCGGCCGGGCCGGGGCGATCACCAGCACCGCCTCCGCCAAGCACGCCGACGCCTTCGCCCAGTACGACGCGATCTTCGCCTTCCTGGACCGGCCCGACCGCCCCGGCCGGCCCGTCCCGGAGGCGCTGCGCACCCTGGTGTTCGAGCGGACCGTGCAGCAGGCGCTCACCGTCTACGACACCCCGGGGCTGGTCCCGGTCGGCCTGCGGCCCGAGTTCTTCCGCCGGATCGCCGAGCATTTCGCCCGGCACCGCCCGGCCGACTACCGCTTCCCCGGGGGCGTGCGCGGCGTCCAGTACCGGCTCGCGGCGCGCGGCGCCCGGCGCGCGTACGCGGAACTGCGCCGCACCGGGCGGCTGCCGCGCGAACTCAAGCGCGGGGCGCGGGCGGTGGCACCGGCCCTGAAGAAGGGGGTGCGCGGCAGCGCCCGGTTCACCGCGTACAACGCCTTCCGCCGGATGCCGCTGAACCCGAACCTGGCGGTGTACGCCGCGTACTGGCACCGGGGTTACGCGTGCAGCCCGGCCGCGATCTACGAGAAGGCGAAGGAGCTCGCGCCCGGGATCCACGGGGTCTGGGTGGTGGAGAACCGCACCCAGGCGGCGACCCTGCCGGACGGCGTGCCGTACGTCATCGTCAACACCCCGGCCTACCTGAAGACGATGGCCATGGCCAAGTACTTCGTGAACAACGTCAACTTCCCCCGGACCATGGTGAAGCGGCCCGGCACGGTGCACGTCCAGACCCAGCACGGCACGCCGCTGAAGGCGATGGGCATGGACCTCAGGGACCACCCGGTGGCCGCCGACGGGATGGACTTCGAGCGACTCCAGGAGGCCGTCGACCGCTGGGACTTCCTGGTCTCCTCCAACCCGCACACCAGCGAGCACTTCGCCCGCGCCTTCCCCGGCCGCTACGAGATGCTCGACACCGGCTACCCGCGCAACGACCGGCTGGCCCTGACGACGCCGGGCGAGGTGGCGGCGATGCGCGAGCGGTTCGGGCTGGCGCCGGGACGCACCGCCGTGCTGTACGCGCCCACCCACCGGGAGGCGCGCGGCGGTTACGTGCCGCTGCTGGACGTACGGGAGCTGGCCCGGCGGCTGGGGCCGGAGTTCACCCTGCTGGTCCGGACCCACTACTTCCACACCGGCGGGCCGGGCGACCTGACCGCGGACGAGGACGCGGCGGAGATCCTGGACGTGTCGGCGCACCCGACGGTGGAGGACCTCTACCTGGCGGCCGACGTCCTGGTGACGGACTACTCGTCGATGATGTTCGACTACGCCGTGCTGGACCGGCCGATCGTGGTCTTCGCGCCGGACTGGGAGGAGTACAAGCGGGACCGGGGCGTCTACTTCGACCTGTTCGAGCAGCCGCCGGGCGCGCTGACGACGGATCCGGAGGGGCTGGCGGAGGCGCTGCTGGCCGGTGACCCGGCGCCGGCGGCGCGGGCCGACTTCCGCAAGCGGTTCTGCCCGTGGGACGACGGCGGGGCGGCGGAGCGCGTGGTCCGCCGGGTGTTCCCGACCGCCGGCTGAGGACACGACGGCCCGAGGAGACGTCGACCCGAGGAGACGTCGACCCGAGGAGACGTCGACCCGAGGAGACGACGACCTGAGGAGACGACGACCCGAAGACGCGACGGCCTGAGGACACGTTGCCCTGAGGACGCGACGACGGGGCCCCGGAATCACTCCGGGGCCCCGTCCTGGCCCGGGCGGTCGGGCCGGCCGTGGCCGGCCCTGCCGTCGTCAGCCCTGGCGCGCGGCCAGGAACTCCTCGAAGGTCAGCTCGCCGTCGTGGTTGGTGTCCATCTGCTTGATGATGGCCTCGGCCACGGCGATCGAGGTGGTGAGGTCGCCGAGCTCGCGCGCGACGACGGCGTACTCGGCGGCGGTGATGCGGCCGTTGCCGTTCTTGTCGAACTTGTCGAACGCCGCGCGGATGTCGTCGACGTCTGCCATGGGGACCCTCCTGGGGCTGATCAGCTGCTGATGTGCATTTCCGACGGCGGTACCCTACCCGGCCGTGGCGAGCGCCACGGCGGGCGGGAGTGGACGGGCTCGGGGGTGGGTGTCGTAGTCTGCGGGTCTGATCCCGGCCCGGCCGGGGAAACCGAACGCCGCTCGTCGTACCTCAGGCCCGGGCACCTCTCGGGCGTGCTCGTCCAGGGAGGGACCATGCTCGATCTCGCCACCAGGCTGGTGCTGAAACCGCTCGCCCGGGGGATCTGGCGTCCCACCATCGAGGGAATCGAGAACGTGCCGCGCAAGGGCGGCGTCATCCTCGCCAGCAACCACCTGTCGTTCATCGACAGCGTGGTGATCCCGCTCACCGCGCCGCGCCGCGTCCACTTCCTGGCCAAGGCCGAGTACTTCACCGGCAGCGGCCTCAAGGGCGCGCTGTCCCGCGGCTTCTTCGAGGGGATCGGCGCGGTGCCCGTCGAGCGCGGCACCTACCGCTCCGCGCAGGCCTCGCTGGAGCGGGCGCTGGAGATCCTGGAGGACGGCAAGGCCTTCGGCATCTACCCCGAGGGCACCCGCTCGCTGGACGGCCGGCTCTACCGCGGCAAGACCGGCGTGGCCTGGCTGGCCCTGACCGCCGGCGTCCCGGTGGTGCCGGTGGCGCTGGAGGGGCCCGAGCAGATCCTCCCGATCGGCAAGCGGCTGCCGCGCGTCAAGAAGGTGACGGTCCGTTTCGGCGAGCCGCTGCACTTCGACGAACTGCACGGCCAGGCGCGTTCGCTCAAGGCCCGCCGCCACGTCACGGACGAGGTGATGGCGGCGATCCAGCGGCTCTCCGGCCAGGAGTTCGTGGAGACGTACAACGAGGTCCCCAAGGCGGCCTGACGCCGGACGAGACGCCGGTCCGTAGCCCCCGGCGGGGGCGTCGCGCCCGTGCGTCAGGGGGCGACGGCCGTGACCGGGGACTCCCGGCGGAGCAGCGCGGCGTAGCGGCCGTCCGCCGCCAGCAGCTGCTCGTGGGTGCCGAGTTCGGCGACCTCGCCGCGCTCCAGGACGGCGATCTGGTCGGCCGCCCGCACGGTGGAGAGCCGGTGCGCGACGGTGATGGTGGTGCGGCCCTCCGCGAGGGTGTCGATGGCCTCCTGGACGGCGCGTTCGGTGCTGTTGTCCAGGGCGCTGGTGGCCTCGTCGAGGATCAGCACCGGCGGGTTGCGCAGGATGGTGCGGGCCAGCGCGAGGCGCTGCTTCTCCCCTCCCGAGAAGCGGTAGCCGCGCTCGCCGACCAGGGTGTCGTAGCCGTCCGGCAGCGCGGCGACGGTGTCGTGGATCCGCGCGGCCCGGGCCGCGGCGACGAGTTCCTCCTCGGTGGCGTCCGGCTTGGCGAAGCGCAGGTTGTCGGCGACCGAGGCGTGGAAGAGGTAGGTCTCCTGGGAGACCACGCCCACCGCGCGGGCCAGCGTGTCGAAGGACAGCTCGCGGACGTCGACGCCGTCGATGGTGACCCGGCCGCCGGTGACGTCGTAGAGCCGGGGCACGAGGTAGCTGAGCGTGGTCTTGCCGGAGCCGGTCGCGCCGACCACCGCGAGCGAACCGCCGGCCGGGATCCGCAGGTCGACCCCGCCGAGGGTGGGCCGCTCCTGCCCCGGGTCGTAGCGGAAGTCGACGCCCTCGAAGCGGACCTCGCCGCGGATCTCCCCCAGCGTGACGGGGTGCTCGGGCTCGTCGATCTCCACGGTCAGGTCGAGGTACTCGAAGATCCGCTGGAACAGCGCGAGCGAGGTCTGCACCTGGACGCCGGTGGAGAGCAGGCTGACGGTCGGGCGGAACAGGCCCTGCTGGAGCGAGACGAAGGCGACCAGGGTGCCGACCGAGACGATCGGCGCACCGCCGGCCGCCGTCATCCCGGCCGCCCAGTAGATCACCGCGGGCATGGCGGCCATCACGATCTGGATGGTGTTCATCCGCCACCGGCCGGCCATCGAGGCGCGCACCTCCAGATCGGCCAGCCGGTCGGACTGGCCGGTGAACTCGCGGGAGAGCGAGTCCGAGCGGCCCATGGTGCGGCCGAGCAGGATGCCGCTGACCGAGAGCGACTCCTGCACCGCCGAGCTCATCGCGGCGAGCTGCTTCTGGCGTTCACCGGTGATCTTCTTGCGCTCGTTGCCGACCCGGCGGCTGATCCAGACGAACAGCGGCAGGAGCAGCAGCGAGACGACGGTGAGCCGCCAGTCCAGCGCCACCATGGCGACCACCGAGGCGACCACGGCGGTGAAGTTGGAGACCAGCGAGGTGGCGGTGGAGGTCACCGTGGACTGCATGCCACCGATGTCGTTGGCGATCCGGGACTGCACCTCGCCGGTGCGGGTGCGGGTGAAGAAGGCCAGCGACATCCGCTGGAGGTGGCTGTAGACGGCGGTGCGCAGGTCGTGCATGACCCGCTGGCCGACGGTGGTCGAGATCAGCGTCTGCAGCACGCTGAAGACGCTGTTGACCACGGCGGTGGCGACCATGCCGAGCACCAGGACGGTCAGCAGTCCGGTACGGCTCTGCGGGATCGCGGTGTCCAGCACGGCGCGGAGCAGGAACGGCGTGGTCACCGAGACCACGGCGGAGGCGGCCACCAGCAGGCCGACGACGGTGAGGCGGCCGGAGTAGGGGCGGAACAACGCGAGTATCCGGCGCCACTGGGTCGGCGGGCGCGGGTCGTTCTCGGCCTGGGCGGGCGGGGTCCACTGGATGCCTTCGGGGCGCACGGTCGGGCAGCCTCCCTCGGACGGCCGGCGTGGGCGCGGCGCACGGGGGCGCGCGCCGACGGCGGGTGGGCGGTCGGGCGGCCGCCAGCATAACGAGAGAGGCTCATAGTTAGCAAAGCTAATAGTGAGACCGCCTCCGCTGTGCTGGATCGGGCCGCCCGAGCGCTTGTCCGCTTGTCCGCTTGTCCGCCCGACCGGACGCCTGGACCGCAGCCGTCAGGTGGTGCGGTACGTCCGGGCCGCCTTGGAGGAGACGCCGCCGAGCTTGCCGGACGGCAGCACCCGGGCGATCGCGACCGCCACCTTGTACCGCTTGCTCGGCACCGACACCGAACGCCCGCGGGCGAGGTCCCGCATGGCCTCCTCGACCACCCGATCGGCCGACAGCCAGCCCCAGGCCGGAATGTTCTCCGTCCCCATACCGGCCCGCTCGTGGAACTCGGTGCGCGTGAAGCCCGGGCAGAGCGCCATCAGCCGCACCCCCGAACCGCCGAGGTCCCGCATGACGCCCTGAGTGAAGCTCACCACCCAGGCCTTGCTCGCGCCGTAGGTGCCGCGCGGCAGAAAGGCCGCCACCGAGGCGACGTTGACGACCGCGCCGCGCCCGCGCTCGCGCATCCCCGGCAGGGCGGCCGTGGTCAGCCTCAGCACCGCCTCGATGTGCACCTTCAGCATGTCCAGCTCGTCCTGCAGCGGCACGGTGGAGAACGCACCCCGGTTGCCGAAGCCGGCGTTGTTCACCAGCAGGTCCACCGGGTGGTCGTCGTCGGACAGCCGGGCCTCGACGTCCGCGATGCCCTTGTCGGTGGCGAGGTCGGCGGTGAGCACCTCCACCTCCACGCCGAACTTCCCCCGCAGGTCCGCGGCGGAGCCCTCCAGCCGCTCGGTGTCCCGGGCCACCAGGACGAGCCGGTAGCCGCTCCGGGCGAACCGGCGGGCGAAGGCGGCTCCGATGCCGGCGGTCGCGCCGGTGATCAAGGCAGTGGTCATGCAGCGACCGTACCTACTCCCGGGTACCCGCGACAGCGCTGCGCGGCAGCACGGTGCCTCTTCGTGACGACCGTCACGGAGCGTACTGCGCTGGCGCCGGACGGTTCGTGCTCGTATCGTCGGTCGAGGGGGCATCGCCGGGCCTGGCGATGGAACTTCGATGAGGAGGCACCCGATGCTTGCTCAGACCACCCGAACCACGCGGGCGACGCTCGCCACCCAGGCCGAGATCGACGCACTCGGCACGTTGATGACGGAGGACGAGGCGGCTGTCAGCGACGCGCCCACGTACCGTCCGGAAGCCGCTTCGCTGCTGCTGCTGGCAGGCGCGCTGCTGCTCTCCCCGAAGCCGCCGAAGGAGCGGACGCGGTAGCCGAGGCCGTCGGTAGTCGGACACCGACCGCAGTCGGAACCGACGGCACGGGGCGACGCACGGAGTCCCGCCGCGCCTCGGCCCCGTGACACCGCTAATCCCCCTTCAAGGAGAAGCACGCAACCATGCCAACCGCCGATCTCTCGCTCCGCGACGAATACGCCGCAGCGGTGGAGCGGCTGGCGGGCCGCACCCTCGACGCCCTCCGGGGAGTCGAGGGTGCGGTCGCGCCCGCGCCCACCTTCCCCGACACCGGCCCCGTGCCGCGTCCGCTGCTCGCCGCCGCCCGGGTGCTCGGGCCGGACGTGCTCGCACCGCAGGCGCTGAGTGGGACCTGGACCGGGGCCGGGGCCTGGACCGGGGCCGGGGCCGGGGCCGACGAGCAGGCCGTCCTGCTGCTGGCCGAGGCCCACCGGGCCTTCCCGCCCTCCGCGTTCCCGGCACCCGGGCACGCCGCGGGTTCCGGTACCGGTGCCGGTGCTGACGCCAACGCCGGTGCCGACGCCGACCGTGCCGCCGGCGCCGCCCTGGTCACCGCGTGGCGGGACTGGGCCACCGCGACGCTGCTCGCCCGGGCCCTCGGACCGGCCGCCGACGCACTGCTCCCCGGGCCGGACGACGGACCGGACCACCACGCCCCGCAGCCCGGCCACGCCCCGCGGCCCGAACCGCACGCCTGGCAGGCCTGGTCGGTGCGGATGGCCCAGCTGTCCGCCCTCGCCCTGCCCGGCCTCGACGGCCCCGTCCACGACGCCGCCCGCGAGCACAGCCTCGACCTGGCCCGCGGCGCCGTCCGCTCCGTGCTGCGCTGCGACCAGCGCGTCGCCGCGCGCCTGACCCGGTGGCTGGCCTGGCTCGCCGCCGACGGCCGGGAACTGCCACTGGAGGTCGAGCCCATGCTGGACCGGATCCGGGCCGTCGGCGACGGCAGCGCCCGCACCGCGCTCGAACTCGCCGTCGCGGAACGGCTGCTCACCGGAGGATCGAGATGACTGACCATCAGATCCTCGCCAGCGCCCAGCAGTTGGGATCACGGGCGATGGGGTGGCTGCACTCCTGCCACGAACGCGGCTTCGGCCGGCTCCCCGACGACGTCACCATCGACCTGGCCGACCCGAACAACGCCTACAAACCGCTCGCCGAGTCCGCGCTGGCCGCGTCGCTCGTCCTGCGCGACGGCGTCACCGGCCCGCACGACGCCCGAATCGCCCGCGAACTCCTGGACTTCGGCTGGTCCCAGCTGCAGGAGGGCAACCTCCTGTACGAGCGGCTGCTGCGCTATCCGGTGATGACGGACCCACTGGAGACGTACGTCCACTTCGCGCGCGCCGGATACCGGCACGCCCCGCTGGAGGAGCTGCTGGAGTCGCTCGCGAAGGTGCGCGGGATCCAGGCCATCGAGATGATGCCCAACCGGCGACTCGCCCTCGCCAACGCGCGCCGGGTGATCGGACTGCGCAACCAGCCCGACGACTGGCCCGCCCTGACCGCCCGGACCTGGCTCGGCGCCACCCCCGAACCCTGGGCGATCGACTGGCTGACCGGCTACCACATCACCCACGCCGTCTTCCATCTCACCGACTGGGGCGCCCGGCCCGAGCACATGCCCGAGCCGATGCGCGACTACGTCCGCAACTGGCTGCCGGTCTGGGTCGACACCTGGCTGGAGGTCGGCCAGTGGGACCTCGTCGGCGAACTCCTCGTGGTCGACTCGTGCATCGGGGAGCCCGTCACCGGGGCGCAGGGCTGGGAGGCGCTCGCCGCGATCCAGCGTGAGGACGGCCTGATCCCCCGGGAGAGCGCGGAACCGGTCTCGGACGACCCCGAGCAGGCGTTCCGCGACCACGAGCACACGGCCGTCGTCGCGGTCGTCGCGGGCACGGTCACGCTCTCGCGCGCGCTCGGCGGCGCGGCGGTCCCGGCGTGAGCGCGCGATGAGCACGACGGCGGCGCGGACGGGGAGAGCGGTGGCGGTACCGGTCGGCCTCGGCACCGATGGTCCCGGCCGGGAGTCGCTCGCCGGACTCGTCCGGGCCGCCGGGCCGGACGCCACCGCCGTCACCCTCGCGGTGGCGGTCGGCGACCGGGCCGCCGTCCACTGCCACGGCCGGACCGCCCGCGACGGCGAGCCCTGCACACCCGACACCGTCCACGAACTCGGCTCCATCAGCAAGACGTTCACCGCGCTGCTGCTGGCCGAGCTGGCGGCCCGCGGTGATGTCTCCCTGGACGACCCGGTGCAGCGGCACCTCCCCGCCGACTGGCGCCCCGCAGACGTCCGGCGCGACGGCCCGATCCGGCTGATCCACCTGGCCACCCACACCTCCGGCCTGCCACGGCTGCCTCCGGGCCTGCTGACGAGCGCCGTCCCCGCCTGGTTCACCAACCCGTACGCCGGCTACGACGAACGGCGGGTCCGGGCGGGACTCGCCGGAACCACCGTGCGCCACCCGCCCGGTGAGCGGTACCGGTACTCCAACTTCGGCGTGGGCCTGCTCGGTCGACTGCTCGCCGAGGCGGGCGGCAGTCCCGGGTACGCCGACCTGCTCGCCGAACGGGTCGGCCGGCCGCTCGGGCTGCGCACCGTCACCTGCTCCCCCGACGCGCCGCACCGCGCGACCGGTTACCGCGGCGGGCAGCCGCTTCCGCCCTGGCGGATCCCCGGCCTTCCGGGGGCGGGCGCCGTCCGGGCCGGGAGCGCGGATCTGCTGCGCTTCCTCCGTGCCCATCTGGAACCACCGGGCGACGGCCCGCTCGGGGCCGCGCTCCGGGACGTGCAGCGCCCGCGGTTGCGGCTGCCTCGCTCGGGCGACCAGGTCTGCCTGGTCTGGAACCACCGCCGCACGGCGGACGGCCGTGACCTCTTCTTCCACTCCGGCGGCACCCGCGGGTTCACCGCCCTCGTCGGCTTCTGCCCGCAGACCGCCACCGCCGTCGCCGCCCTCACCAACACCGGGCCGACGGTCACGTCCTCCTTCACGCAGACCGCCTACGACACCTTCAAGCAGCTCGCCCGGGCGGACGGGGAGCGGCGGTAGGGCGCGGGGGGCAGACGCTGGGGGTACGACTGACAGATAACAGCTGACAGATTTCAAAATCTGTCAGCTGTTATCTGTCATCTGATATCTGTCAGTTGTCAGCTGTCACCCGCCGTCCGCCCCCGGTCGCCCGTCAGTGGTGCTCGGACCGCGCGGCGGTGTCGGCGGCGCCGCCGGGGCCGACCGGGCGGAGGCGGGTGGCCGCGGTGGCGGCGAGCTGGGGCGCGAGCTTGGCCACGTCGCGGGAGCCGACCGTGGCGATCAGCGACGGCAGGACCCAGCGAACCGGCTGCATACCGCGCGACCACGCCTGGGCGTAGACATGGGCGGAGCGCCGGGCGATGCCGGCGACCAGACGGTCCACCGCCGGCTCCAGCGGGTAGGTCTTGTTCGCCGGCCACGGCAGGCGGGACCGCATCTGCTTGAGCACGGTGTCCTCGTCGGCACCGCGCACCATGTCGGTGTCGGTCCAACTCAGGTACCCGACACCGACCTTCACGCCCTGGTGCGCGACCTCGGCGCGGATCGCGTGGGCGAACGCCTCGACCCCGGCCTTGCTCGCGCAGTACGCGCTCATCAGCGGCGCCGGGGTGAGCGCGGCCAGCGAGGCGATCTGCAGGAGGTACCCGCGACTCTCGGTGAGGGCCGGCAGGAAGGCCCGCGCCGTGGCCACACTGCCGAGCAGGTTGACCTCGATCACCCGGCTGAACGCCCGGTGGTCGCTGTCCAGCAGCGGGCCGCCGAGGGCGATGCCCGCATTGGCGACGACGGCGTCGATCCGGCCGTAGTGCGCCTTGATCCGCTCGGCGAGCCCGGTGAGCGCCTCGACGTCGGTGACGTCGGCCTCCCACATGGTGGCGTCCGGGCCGCACTGCGCGGCGACGGCCTTCAGTTCCTCCGGCTCCAGGCCGACCAGCGCCACCTTAGCGCCGCGCCGGGCGAGGTTGCGGGCCAGGGCGGCGCCGACGCCGCGCGCGGCTCCGGTGACGACGGCGACCTGGGCGGAGAGCGGCGGGGTGGTGGTCATGCGACGGCGGTCCTCTCGGAGTCGGCAGTGGCGGGGGCCTCGGCCGCGACGGCGCGCGGACCCGAGAGGTGGGTGGTGGCCATCCGATCGATCTCGGCGGCTATCTCGGCCGGCCGCTCGATCGGCGCCATGTGGCCGACCCCGGGCAGCAGGAGCAGCCCCTGCGGGTCGGCGAGCACCGCGACCATGCGGTGCGCGAGCGCCGGCGGGGTGAGCCGGTCCTCGGCGCCGACCACGACGGCCGTCGGCGCGGTGAGGCGGGCCAGCCCCGGCCGGACGTCCAACCCGTCCAGCACCCGGGCCCAGTTGGCGCGGACGCCGGTCGGGCAGGCGTGCACCATCCGGACGGCCACCTCGGTGCGCTCGGCGGGCGAACTCGGGCCCATGATCGCGTACTTGAGCCCGGCCCGGCTGACCGGCCCGACCGGTCCGAGCGGCAGCCGGGACCGCAGGATCTGCCGGTGCAGGAAGCGGCGCAGCTTCGGGGAGCGCACGGCGTCCGGGACGACCCGCACCTCGCCGATGAGTTCGGCCGCTCCGGTGGAGATCAGCACGGCGGCCGCCGTGCGCTCGGCGACCTCGGGTCGGGCGGCACCGGCCATCACGGTCATGCCGCCCATGCTGTGGCCGGCCAGCACGGCCCGCCCGCCCTCCGGGACCACCCGGGTGACCACCGCGGAGAGGTCCTCGGCCAGCGCCCGGGTGGAGTAACGGGCCCGGCTCGGCGGAATCTCGCTCCGGCCGTGGCCGCGCTGGTCGTACACCACCACCCGGTACCGGTCGGCGAGCCGGTGGATCACCGGCGCCCAGAAGTGGGTCGAGCAGGTCCAGCCGTGCGCGAGGACGACGGTCGGCGCCCCCGGCTGTCCGTGGACCTCGACGTGCAGCCGTGTACCGTCGGCCGAGTGGACGGCCAACTCCTCGGCGGGGGCGGGCTGGAGGCAGTCGGCGGGGATCGGCGGGCGGCTCATACCCTGGCCTCCTCGGCCTCGGCGGTGTTCAAGGACGGCGCGGCGCTGCTGTTCTGACGAAGGATCAACTCGTACTCGGTGAGGTCGACCTTGCGGGTGGCGCGGCGGAACGAGGTGGTCGAACCGGGCCAGAGCACGGTGTTCTTGCCGCTCCTGTCCAGGTACCAGCTGCGGCAGCCGCCGGTGGTCCAGACGGTGCGGTCCATCCGGTGCTGGAGTTCGAGGTTCCAGCGGCGCTGCGCCCGGGCGGTGGGCTGCATGGCGGTCGCGCCGATCTCGTCGAGCCTGGTCAGCGCGTCGATCATGTAGTTGAGCTGGGACTCGATCATCAGGATCATCGAGCTGTTGCCGAGTCCGGTGTTGGGGCCGATGACGAAGAAGAAGTTGGGGAAGCCGTGCACGGTGGACCCGCGCAGCGCCTCCATGCCCTCCTTCCACTCCTCGGCGAAGCTCGTGCCGTTGGCCCCGAACACCCTGGATCCCATGGGCATGTCGGTGACGTGGAAGCCGGTGCCGAAGACGATCGCGTCCGCCTCGTGCTCGCTGCCGTCGGCGGCGACCAGGGTCGAGCCGCGCACCTCCCGCAGTCCTCCGCCGACCACCTCGGTGTTGGCGGCGGCGAGCGCCGGATAGTAGGTGTTGCTGAGCAGGATGCGCTTGCAGCCGATCCGGTAGTCGGGTGTGAGCCGGGCGCGCAGGGCCGGGTCGGCGACACCGTCGGCGATGTGCCGTTCGGCGAGCCGCTGGACCATCTTGAGCAGGCCGGGCCGCCGGACGAAGGCGTCCACCTGTAGCTCGCGCAGCGCGAACAGGGTGCCGCGGCGGACCTTGGCGGTCAGCGGGAAGCGGTCGTGCAGCCGCTTCTCCAGTTCGGTGATCGTCCGGTCGCGACGCGGCAGGACCCAGGCCGGGGTTCGCTGAAAGACCGTCAGTTTGCCGACCTGCGGCTGAATCGCCGGGATGATCTGGGCGGCGGAGGCGCCGGTGCCGACCATCGCGACGCGCTTGCCCGCGAGTGGGTAGTCGTGGTCCCAGCGGGAGGAGTGGAACACCTTGCCGGGGAAGGTGTCCAGGCCGGGCAGGTCGGGGATCTGCGGGTCGGCGAGCGGTCCGGCGGCGGCGACGATGGCGTCCGCGGTCCAGCGGCCGGCCGTGGTGGTGATCCGCCAGTGGGTCCGCTCGACGTCCCAACGGGCCTCGGTCACTTCGGTGTTGAAGCGCAGGTGGGGGCGGAGACCGAAGACGTCGGCGACCTTCTCCAGGTAGGCGCGGATGTCCGGCTGGCCGGAGAAGCTGCGCGGCCAGTCGGGGTTGGGGGCGAAGGAGAAGGAGTAGAGGTGCGAGGGGACGTCGCAGGCGCAGCCGGGGTAGCTGTTGTCGCGCCAGGTGCCGCCGACCGAGTCGGCGCGCTCCAGCACGACGAAGTCGGTGATGCCGGCGCGGCGCAGCCGGATGCCGGCGCCGAGGCCGCCGAAGCCCGAGCCGATGACGGCGACCCGGACGTGCGGGACCGCCGGCTCGGTCGCCGCGCCACCGGTCGCCACGCCACCGAGGGCCGTCTCGCCGGAGGCCGTCTCGCCGGGGGCCGTCCCGCCGGGACTCGCCTGGTCGGATGCCGCCTGGCTCGGGGCGGACGCGTCGGAGGCTCGGGGGCGGGGGCGCTTGGTGCTGGATGCCATGCGGCGTCCTCCTGAGGGTGGGGGACCGTGGGGCGCACGTCGCCGCTGCTCGGCGCGGCGCGGCTCGCCAACCGTGCCAGCAATCACTGGCACGGTTGGCAGGTTAGCCCTTGCTGACACTTGATGGAAGAAGGCTGACCGACCCGATCGGGCGAACCGCGGTCCTATGCTGAGCGCCGTGGACAAGGTCGAAGCTGCTGGCGAGGACGGGCAACGCGAGTTCCGGGTGGCGGAACTGGCCGAAGCGGCCGGGATCACCACCCGCACCCTGCGCTTCTACCGGGAGCGGAAGCTGCTCCAGCCACCCCGCAAGGAGGGGCGGATCGCCTGGTACGGCGAGGCCCACCTGGCCCGGCTGCGGATGATCGCCGAGCTGCTGGAACGCGGCCACACCCTCGGCGGGATCGCCGAACTGATCGGCGCCGGCGAGAGCGGGCGGGACGTCGCCGAGCTGATCGGCCTGGAGGCGGCGCTCGTCGCGCCCTGGTCCGACGAGACCGCCGTCCACCTCGACTGGGACGAACTGAAGGCGGCCTTCGGCGACCAGCTCACCGAGGAGAACACCGCCGAGTCCATCGACCAGGGCTTCATCACGGTCGAGGAGGACGGGATCACGCACGTCAGCCGCCGGCTGATGGACTCCACGACGGCTCTGGTCGCGGAGGGCGTACCCCTCTCGGCCGTCCTGGAGGCGAGCCGGCGGACCCAGGAGCACGTGACGGCGATCGCCGAGATCTTCACCGCCCTGGTGCGCGAGCACGTGCTCGGCGCACTGGCGGCCGACAACCCCCTGCCACCCGGCGAGGCGGCCCGGCTGACCGACCGGATCCTCCGGATCCGCCCGCTCGCCCGCACGGTCACGGACGCCCAGTTCGCGCTGGCCATGGACCGCCGGGTGCGCGCCGAGTACGACGAACTGCTCCGGCAGCGCCTGGAGCACCGGGAGAACGACTGACGTCCGACAACCTCGGGCTGACAACTGACAACTGACGGATATTGAAATCTTTCATCTGTTATCTGTCAGCCCCCCGGCCGCCGGCCCGTGCTTCCGCGCGCGGGCGTAAGGATCCGTGCCACCGGGCAGGGATGAGCCGCCTCGCCGTCTGCTGCCGGAACGGAGTCGCCCGATGCCCGACGCCCCCGTCCACCCCCGCCACCCCGGTCTCCCCCTCCCCGCCGCCCTCCCCCTGACCCGCCGCAGGCTGTTCGCCCTGACCGCCGGGCTGGCCTCCGGACTCGCGCTGACCGCCTGCGGGTCCGACGGCAAGGCGAAGGCCAGCGGGTCGGACGCCACCGACGGATCGTCGGGCGCCTCCCGCGTGGTGCGGCACGCGGGAGGCGAGAGCACCGTCCCCGCGCGGGCCCGCCGGGTCGTCGTCCTGGACACCGACGCCCTCGACTCCGCCGTCACCCTGGGCATCACCCCGGTCGGCGCGACCACCGTCGCCGCCGGGGCGCCGTTCTCCGCGTACCTCCCCGCCGAACGCCTCGCCGGGATCAAAGCCGTGGGCGTCATCGGCTCGCCCCAGCTGGAGGCGATCGCCGAACTCCGCCCCGACGTCATCCTCAGCAACCAGGTCCGCGACGACAAGCGCTACGACGAGCTGTCCAAGATCGCGCCGACCGTGCTGAGCCGGACCACCGGGCCCGCCTGGAAGGAGAACGTCCGGCTGCACGCCGAGGCACTCGGGCGCCGGGCGGAGGCGGCCGCCGCCGAGCAGGCGTACCGGGCGAAGGCCGCCGAGCTGGTCGCCGCGCTCGGCGGGCCGGAGAAGGCGGCGGCGCTCAAGGTCGAGATGGCCCGCTTCCTCGCCGGCGCGCCCACCCGCCTGTACCTCAACGACACCTTCGTCGGCTCGATCCTCACCGACCTCGGGGTCGGCCGCCCCGCCAACCAGAACAAGTCCGGCTTCGCGCTGGAGATCAGCCCCGAGCAGGTCGACCAGGCCGCGGCCGACGTCATCTTCTACTCGGTCTACGGCGACGCGGCGAAGTCCGACCACGCGAAGATCGTCGGCGGCACGCTGTGGAACAAGCTCGACGCCGTCCGCAACGGCAAGGTGTACCAAGTCGACGACAACCTCTGGATGCTCGGCATCGGCTACACCGGCGCAGGCCTGATCCTCGACCAGATCCGCCACGACCTGGTGGGCTGATCCACGCTCACCCGGGCCAGGCACGGACAGCAGCCCGCGAACGCCGAACCCCAAGAGCGTCCCAAGGGCAGGCGCCCCGAAGCGGAGCCCGCGCGCACTCCGAGTGAAGAATTCGCGCGCCCGGGCCGGGACCCCGCACGCGGTCGCTCCCCGGCCGACCGCAGGTACTAGGCTCTCCGCTCGGCGCCGCGCCGACCACAGCGCGGTGCCGACGGACCCGGGCCGGCGCACGGCCCACAGCACGGGGGGATCGACGAACATGAGCGACGGAACAGTGCCCGGTGCCGCCGGAGGCACCGTCGGCGGCACCGGCCCGGGCGGGTCGGCCGGCTCGAACGGATACCACGTCAACGTGGGCGGCCTGAACGGCGTCTCCGAGCAGCTGGGCCGGACGGCGACCGACATCGCCGAGGCGAAGGCGGCGTACGCGGGCTCGGTCTGCTACGCGTCGACCGCCTTCGGCGAGTTCGGTGTGGACCGGGCCTGGTCCTCCTTCGACAGCGCATGGTCGAAGGAGATCGGCGTGACCCAGCGCGCGCTGGACGAGCTGTCGCAGAAGATGGCGACCACCACGGCGAACTACCGCAACACCGAGCACGCCATCGCCTCCGGCCTGGTGCCCGCGGGCGGCGGCCGGTGAGCAAGGTCAAGGATCTGGAGCACGCGCAGCACTCCATCGAGCAGTTCACCTTCATGCTGCCCAACCTGCACCTGTTGCAGGGCATAGAGGAGGCGCTCGCCGTCCCGGAGCCGGTCGGCGACCCGGCGGCGGTCCGGGCGCGGGCGCAGGACTACGCCAAGGCGGCGGTCTCCTTCGCCAAGGCCACCACCGACCTGTCCGGTGTGGCGACCAACCAGCTGCCCGCGGTGTGGACGGGGTCGGTCGCCGAGCACGCGACCCAGGCGGTGCACGCGATGTCGGCGGAGACCACCACCTCGAAGGACACCCTCGCCGAGGCCGCCAAGCTGCTCGACGCCTGGGCCAACGACCTGCAGTGGGCGAAGTCCACCGACGCGCAGGGCCGGCAGCAGCTGCACGACGCCGGCGAACTGGCCCGGCACGACCCGGCCGGCTTCGACCAGGGTGCCCGGGCGGCGGCCCTGGCCGGCGTCGGCGTACGGCTCGCGGCCGCGCGCCGCGCCGAGAGCTGCGGCACCAGCACCGCCAGCCGGCTCAACCAGCTGGCTTCCAAGGCGCGCGCGGCGCGGGCCGGCAACGGCTCGATCGACCCGCTGGCGGCGGTGGTGCTGGCCACCGAGAAGAACCCCGGCGCGGGCGAGGACGGCGACTACATCCTCACCCCCAACCAGCTCGACCGGGCGAACCAGGTGCTCGGGGTGATGACCGGCAGCGACCAGGCGGCGTTCCGCGCGCTGCTCTCCGGCGCCAAGTCCCCCGAGGAGTCGGCCTACCTGTGGAAGGCGCTGGCGGCCGGGCACTCGGTGGCGGACATCCAGCGGTTCGACGCGCAGATCCACCCGCACGGCGACGATCCGACCTGGCTCGCCCAGCACCTCGTCCCGGCGACCTCCACCGAGGACACCCAGCGCGAGTCCTCCGACAACATCGACGTCACCTACCAGGGCCAGCAGGTGAACATCGACGGGTACGGCGTCTACTCGCAGCGCAATGTGAGTGACTGCGTCGCGGCCTCCACCGTCATCGCGCAGGCCAAGCTGGACCCGCTGCTGATGTTCCAGCTGACCACCGGCGGCACGCCCGACGTGCCCGGCGCCGACTCGCCGCAGAACTTCGAGCAGCGCCTCCAGGAGACCTACCTCGGCGAGTACAAGGACGGCCAGCGGGTCGACGGCAACAAGCAGGTCTACCCGAAGGTGGACGCCGGGCTGGGCGCCAAGGCCCAGACCTACCTCGCCGACAAGGACCTCGGCAGGGCGACCGGCGCCGACTACGAGCACGTCGACCTGGAGAACGACGAGGACCGGCGCAAGGCGCTGACCCGGATCGAGAAGTCGGTCGACGAGGGCCTGCCGGTGCCGATCACCGTCCGCAACGAGGACTCCGGCCACCAGATGATGATCATCGGGCGGGACGGGGACCGGCTCCAGATCTACAACCCGTGGGGCTTCACCTCCTGGGTGACGGAGGAGCAGTTCGTCAACAGTCAGCTCGGCGGGCTCACCCCCGGCGAACACCCGCTCAACAAGTCGACCGCCCTGGAGCTGCCGAAATGACCACCGTTCGGTCGGACGCCGAGCTGGCGGACCTCGACGTGCCCGCCGCCGTCACCCGCGGCCTGCTGCTGGCCGGCGGCCCGCGCCAGGCGCTGTTCACCGAGGCGGCCATCGCCGCCGCGCACCGCGCCGAGGCGGCGGGCATCGGCCCGTACCCGCTGGGCTTCCTGGCCCGGCACGTGCGGACGGGCGGGTTCGAGGCCGCCCTCGCCCTGCCCGAGCCGGTGATCGGCGAGGCCGGCGCGACGCTCGTCCGCACCTGGTTGCAGGCCGCGGCGGCGACCGGCTCGGACGTGGCGCGCGAGCACCTGTTCGCGCGCTGGCTGGCCGAGGTCGCGGCGCTGCTCGAACTGCGTCGCGACGCCCGCGCGGGGGGCTCGGCGTGAGGGGCCGGACGGTCCTCACCGTCGCGGTCGCCGTCACCACCGTGCTGGTGGGTTTGACGGGCTGTTCGTCGAGCGGCGCCGACACGCCCGACACGCCCTCCGCCGCGCTGCTGGCCCTGCCCGCCGACGCGGAGGCCGAGGCGGTGGGGGGCGGCAAGCAGCCCGCGTTCGAGCCGAGCGACGTCCACCTCGCGGTCGGCCGGTCGGTGGGCATGGACGTGCGGGTCGCACCGCTGCCGCACGGCTGGCGGCTCGCCGACGGCGGCGACACCACCCTGTTGCACCGGGACGACGACGCCAAGCAGAGCACCTGCCCGCCGAAGACCGCCGGCTGCGGCCACACCGTCCGGCAGAGCTGGACCGCCACCGCCGCCGGCAGCACCACGCTCACCTGGCGCTATGTCGACTTCGCGACCTGCAAGGACGTGCAGAACCCGGCCACCTGCAAGGTGCTGGCCAGCAAGGACGTCCGGGTCACCGTCGGCTGACGGCGGGCGGACGAGCGGGCGACGGCGGCGGGCGGCGGCACCGGCGCCCGCCGTCGGTCGGTCGGCCGGTCCGGAATCCGGGTGTCCGCGACAGGACCCCGGGCCTACTATCCGATCATGATCGAAGGTAAGGCAGTACGGCTGCGCGCCCTGCGCGCGGAGGACGCGGAGCACCAGCTCCGGTGGCGCAACGACCCGGAAGTCATCCGGCTGGCAGCCGCCGGCGACCCGCGCTTCGGCCCGACCACCGTCGAGGCGCTGGCGGACCGCTTCGGTCGGATCCTGCGCCTCGACCCGCGCGAGAGCGCCGTCCTCACCGTCGAGGAGCTGGCCGGCGGCCGCCCGATCGGCATGGTCGACTACCGGGACCTCGATCCGTACGAAGGGGTCGCCGAGGTCGGGATCTTCATCGGCGAGCGGGAGTTCTGGGACCACGGCTACGGCTCGGAGGCGCTCGGCCTGCTGGTGGACCACCTCTTCGGCGCGTTCCCGCTGCACCGGCTGGAGCTGGACACCTGGAGCGGCAACACCCGTGCCGCCCGCGCGTTCACCCGGCTCGGCTTCCAGGAGGAGGGGTGCCGCCGGGACGCGGTGCTGCTCGCCGGCACCCGCTACGACCGTCTGCTGTTCGGCCTGCTCCGCCGGGAGTGGGAGGCGCGACGCCGCCGGCTCGCGGCCGACGGCGTTCCCCATGCCACCCGTGCTCACGACGTCCCCGGCGACTGATCGGCCTCCTCCAACAACCCGAAGGAGATCGTCAGGTAGCCCTCGCCCGGCAGCCGGGGCGGCGTCCAGGACGGGTCCGCGAAGGAGTGCAGCCGCCCCTCGGTGAGCGCGAACCGGGGCAGGCCCACCCCGAACTCGGTGCCGAGCGCGGTCAACAGCCCGCCCGACCCGCCGTCGGAGGCGTCCGGGCCGAAGTACCGGTCCGGGTCGAGGGCGCACGGGACTGGCTCCGGGCCGCTGCGGGTGATCTCGGACCCGCGCACGGTGAAGCCGTACCTCTCCGCGCCGCCCTCCGCCACGGAGAGGTGGAAGAAGTCCTGCTGGGGCACGGCGAAGACCGCGAGCGCACGGCCGCCCGTCCGGCCCGAGGCGGCCACGGCCGGCGCGGGGAGGTGCTCCGCGGGCCAGGAGGGCGCCTGCGGGTCGAAGGCGAAGCTCCACCCGGCCCCGCCGTCGGCACCCGCGTGACCGACCAGCGCCGGCCGCGGGTCCTCGGAGGAGACGACGCGCAGTGCCCCGAAGCCCTGCTCCGGGGAGCGGGACTGGGATCGGGACGGGGAGCCCGGCCGGGACCGGACCGCATCGACCTCCCACCGGCTCGTCGGCGGGTCGAGCACCGCCCCCTCCCCGCCGAGGACGGCCGGCAGCCCGGCCGGCGCCACCCCCTCCACCAGCACGAAGCGGTAGGCCCCGAAGCCGCCGGCGCTCCTCGGGACGGCGACCAGCCAGGCGAGCCCGTCACCCTCCCCCGGCCCCTCCCCCGGCGCCTCGTCGGCGTCCGCGACCGGCTCCGCCACGCCAGCCGGTGCCCGCAGCGCGGCGTCGCCGCGCGGTACGGCCAACAGGTCACGCCAGCGCTCCGGGGAGACCAGCGGCCCGAGCAGCGGATCCGCGAGCAGCCCGACGGGCGCGAGGTGGTCCGGCCCCAGCGGCGTCCACTGCGGGAACGCGGCGCGCAGCGTCCGCCAGGCGGCGCCCGTCCCGCCCCAGCGCGCCTGCTCGCGCGCCCGGTCGACGGCCGCCCCGAAGGGGCCGGACGCGGCGTAGCGGTACCCGCCCTCACGGACCTGCCGGAGCACCTCGTCGGCCGCCGTCCGCAGGTCGCCGGGCTCCGGCCCCACCCGGTGGCCCCACATCGCCGCGTCCCGCCCGGACCGGACGTGCTGGGCCGCGAGCACCGGCACCACCTCGGTGAGGAAGAGGGGGTCGCGCGGCAGCTCCCCGAAGGTCGGACCGGGCCGCGCCGAGCCGAACGGCCGCACCTGGTCGAGCAGGCCGCGAGCACGCGGCCGGCTGAAGGCGACGGCCTCGGCCAGCACCTCCTCCGCCCGCTCGTACGCTCCGGCCAGGGCGTCCAGCCGGGCGGCATCGACCCGGGCGTCCTGCTCGCGGGTGGTGGCGTTGGCGAACTCCGCGCCGTGCCGGCTCACGGCCAGGCTGTGGAACTCCTGGTGCATCGCCACCATGAACGCCCGGAAGGACGCGTACCGTTCGGGCGGGGCGGCGCGCCACGAGGCGTAGCAGTACACCGCCCACTCGCCGTCCTCGTCCACGTCCCCCGGGTCGAGCAGGACGAGCGTGAGGTCGGACTCGACGTCGAGTTGCAGGGCCCGCTCCCACATCCCCGCCGGCTCGCCCTCGTCGAAGTACTCGGCGACCCCCCAGGCGTCCCGGTGCCACCGGGCCCCGTCCGTCCCCGCCAGCCGGTACACGAATCCGCCCGCCTGCCGCCAGCCGTCACTGACCGCGAGGAACTCCCGGTACGACGGCGGCAGCACGCACCCCAGCTCGGCCTCCGCCGCCGCGATCCGCGCCGGCGGGGCCGCGTCGAACCCCAGCCAGCGCGCCCGCCACGCCGCCACGTCGTCCTCACGCAGCTCCGCCGGATCGGTGCACGCGCCGGCCCAGTCCTCGCTCCAGCGGACGAGGAAGGAACGCCAGTCGAACGTCTGCTCCGTCATGGCGGTGATCCTTGCACGCAGCACCGACAACTCCGACGCTCCCGTGGGTTCGTCAGATCTTCAACGGCGGACGGGTGACGAAGGGACGGCGGAGGGGCAGCGGAGCGCCTGGGCCCGGGTCACCTGCCCGGACACGATGTCTCCTCTAGGCTGGGCCGGTTGGTCCGCCGGGCCGTTCGGGCCGACGGTTCATGACCGAGGGGGAGCTGGGTACGTGGCGCTGCTGGACGAGGATCCGCGCGAGATCGGCGGGTACCGCCTGGAGGGCAGGCTGGGCGAGGGCGGGATGGGGGTCGTCTACCGGGCCCGCTCGGTGTCCGGGCGGCAGGTCGCCGTCAAGGTCATCCGCCCCGAACTGGCCGCCGGCGGGGACTTCCGGCTGCGGTTCCGGCAGGAGCTCGCCGCCGCCCGCCGGGTCAGCGGCGCGTTCACCGCGCCCGTCCTGGACGCCGACGCCGAGGCCGGGACGCCCTGGCTGGCCACGCTCTTCATCCCCGGACCGTCGCTCGCCCAGCGGGTCGCGAGCCAGGGTCCGCTGCCCGCCGCGCAGGTCCGGCAGTTGGCGGCGGGCCTGGTCGAGGCGCTGCGCGACATCCACCGCGCCGGGCTGGTCCACCGGGACCTCAAGCCGGGCAACGTCCTGCTCGCCGAGGACGGCCCGCGCGTCATCGACTTCGGGATCGCCCGCGCGCTCGACGCGGCCCCGCTCACCAGCACCGGGGTGGTCGTCGGCACGCCGCCGTTCATGGCGCCCGAACAGTTCCGGCGCGGCACGGTCGGGCCGGCGACCGACGTGTTCGCGCTCGGCTCGGTCCTGGTGTACGCCGCCACCGGGCACGGCCCGTTCGACGGCGACACGGTGCACACGATCGGCTTCCGGGTGGTGTACGAGGCGCCCGACCTGACCGGGCTGCCCGCCGAGCTGGTGCAGCTCGTCACCGGCTGCCTGGCCAAGGAGGCGACGCAACGGCCCACGGTGGAGCAGCTGTTGGCCGGCTTCGCGAGCGCCGACGGACCGGGCCTGGCGGCGACGGCGCCGCGCACGGTGGTCGACGCGCCGGGGACGGTGACCGGCTCGGCGCCGGGTCCGGTCACAGGTCTGGTGACGGGCCCGGTAGTGGTGCCCGAGCCGGGCCCGCCGCCCGTCCCGGTCGCGACACCGACGGCAGCGGCACCGGCGACACCGACCGCGCCTTCGTTCCCGCCTCCGCAGCCGCAGTCCTGGCCCGAGCCCCAGCCGCCCACCGCCCCTGCCGGGCCACGGCAGCGCCGCCGGTGGCCCGCCGTGGCGCTCGGCGCCACGGCGGTCGCCGCGACGACCGCCCTCGTCCTGACGCTGGTGCTCAACCAGGACGACCCCGACCACGGGAAGCCCGGTGCGACGGCGGGCTCGTCGGCCGCGGCGTCCACCGCCGCCACCGGTCCCGCCGCCGCCCCGGCGTCGACGCCGCCCTCGCCCGGTGCTCCGGCCACCGCCTTCGCCTGCGCACCCGCCGTGCCGCTGCGCTCCGGCGGCGGCACCTCGCAGGGCAACGCGATGAAGCTCTGGTCCACCGACTACACCAAGTCCTGCCCGGGCGCCGACGTCACGTACGACTCCATAAGCGTCGGCGCCGGCTACCAGGGTTTCCTGGCCGGGGATCTCGACTTCGCCGTCACCGACACCGGTCTGACGCCCGAACAGGTCACCGCCTCGGCCGGCCGCTGCACGGGCGGCAAGGCCGTCCAACTGCCGCTGAGCGCGCTGCCCGTCACCGTGGTCTACAAGGTCGCGGGTCTGGACACGCTGGTCCTCGACGCGGCGACGGTCGCCGGGATCTTCCGGGGCCGGATCACCGTCTGGAACGACCCGCAGATCGGCGCGCTCAACCCGGGTGCGGTCCTCCCGGCGGCGCCCATCACGCCGTTCGCGCCGACCTCCGACTCGGCCACCACGCTCGCCCTCACCCAGTACCTCACGGCCTCCGCGAAGGACGCCTGGCCGTTCCAGCCGGACCGGAGTTGGCCGAAGGGCGCCGCCGGACAGCCCACGGCCACGAAGGACCTCGCCGCGGCGGTCGCCTCGGCCAACGGTTCGATCGCCTTCCTCCCCGCGACCTCCACCGCCCAGGGGGCCTCGGTCGTCCGCCTGGCGACCGGCGCGGGGGGCACGCCGGTCGTGCCCACGCCGGAGTCCGCGGGCAAGGCGCTGGAATCGGCCAAGGTCGTGGGCACGGGTGCCGACCTGACCCTGGACGTCTACTCGGCCCCGCCGGTCGCGGGCGCGTACCCGATCGTCCAACTCGGCTCGGCCGTGGTGTGCGACCGGGGCAACAAGCCGGAGACGCTCCCCGCGCTCCGCTCCTTCCTCGCGTACGCGACGGGCCCGGAGGGGCAACGGGCGGCAGCCACAGGAAAGTACGGCGGCCTGCCCGCGCCCCTCGCCGAACGCGTCCGCACCTCGCTGCGGGACCTGGGCTGACCCCGCCGGGCGTTCGGCCCACGTGAGTGTGATGGCGAAACCCCCTACGGGGGCGCCCGGTTGAGCGGAATCCGATGACCGGCATCCCGGCCGGCCCAGGCGCGCCCGCCCCTCGCGTGCGGGCGGGGCGCACCGAGGGCCGACATCTGAGCGGAAGCGTCCGTTTCAGGGTCAACGAGGGGTAAAGTCAGCGAGCATGGTCGAATCGACGGTTCCGATCCTGCCCTGCCAGTCCCTCGCACCGGTGCTCGAGTTCTACACCGCGCTCGGCTTCGAGGTGACTCTCCATCAGAAAAGTCCCAACCCCTACGCCGTCGTTCAACGCGGCGGTATCCAGCTGCACTTCTTCGGCATGAAGCAGTACGACCCGGGCGCCTCCTACAGCACCTGCCTGGTTCGCACCGACGATGTGGACGCGCTGCACGCCGCGTTCCAGGACGGTCTGCGATCCGCCTACGGGCGGGTGCCGACCCGGGGTCTGCCCCGGCTGGGGCCGGTCGGCGACACCTCGCACGGTGTGCGGCAGTTCCTGATGACCGATCCGGGCGGCAACTGCGTGCGGATCTGCCAGCCGATCCGCGCCGACCAGCGCCACCGCCCTTCTCCCGAGGAGCCGTTCGCGAAGGCGCTGCACCACGCCGCGCTGTTCGCCGACTCGAAGGAGGATCCGGCCGCGGCCGCCCGGGTACTGGACCGCGCGCTGGAGTCTCCGGACGGACCGCCCACCCCGGTGCTGCTGTTCCGCATCCTGGCCCTGCGCGCCGACCTGGCACACCGTCTGGCGGACGGTGTGAGCGCCGAGGCCTACACCCGGCGGGCGGATGCCGTCGCCGCGGAACTCACCACCGAGGAGCGCGAGTCGGTCCGGGACGAGCTGAAGCGCCTGGCCGACCTCCTGGTCTGACGGCCAGTCGGGCGGGCGGCGGGGACGCCAGGTGGACCGACCCGCACCGCCCGACGTACGGCCGCGCCGGCGGCTGACGATTGACGATTGACGGATGACAGCTGACAGATTTCAAAATCTGTTATCTGTCATCTGTTATCTGTCAGCTGTCATTTGTCAGCCGCCGTCCGGACCCCGCCCCGCCGCTCAGGCCGCCCAGGCGCGGGCGCACAGCACCAGGCGGTAGCCGTCCGGGTCAACCACGGTGACGCCGTACTCGTCCCAGTACGGGTTGTGGGAGGCCACCCGCGCGCCGCCGGCGTCCTCCAGCCGCCGCACCAGCGCCTCGTCCACAGGCGCTCCGAGGTAGACCACGAAGAGGTCGTCGACGGTGGGTCGCGGCTCGATCGGCCGCTCGGGGTCGTGGGTGAGTTCGAAGTGCCAGCCGCCGCCGGACGGGCCGACCATGAGGAGGTCGTGCTCCCCGGGGACGTGTTCGGTAGTGCGCCACAGGACGGCGAGGCCGAGGCCGCCGACGTAGAAGCGCTCGGCCGCCGCCAGGTCACGGGAGGGGCGCGCGATCCGGACGTGGAGAGTGGAATCGATCACAACCACCGAGCCTACCCAGCCCGTCAGCCCGTCAGCCCGCCAGGGCCGTCAGCCCGTCAGGCCCGCCAACCCGTCAGAGCCGCCGCAGCCGCTCCTCGTCACCGGTGCGGGGGCAGGTGACGCAGGCCCGGCCGGGCTCGATCGCGTAGTACAGGCAGCAGCCGAGCCGCGTCCGGGTGTGGTGCGCGCGGCCGTCCCCGCCGCACAGCACGCGGAAGTCCGCAGCGCCGAGGAGCGGGTCGGTGCGCCCCGGAAGGAGCGCCGTGGCGGCGGCGACGGCGGCGTCCTCCTCGGCGGCCCCGCCCTCCCCCGCACGCTCGTCGAGCTGCTTGCCGAGGTACCAGATCGCCGAGGCGAGGTCGTCGGTGACCATGCCCCACAGCGCCCGGGTGCCGCGCCGGGTGGGGGCGGCGAAGGCGGCGAGCAGCGGTTCGACCTGGGCGACGACGGCAGCGCGCAGCTCGGCGCGGAGTTCGTCCTCGCCCGGGAGAGCGACGTGGGCGCCCGGCCGCAAAGCGAAATCGCCCGTGGCGGCGTGCACCCACAGATTCGCGCCATCGATCGACGGGACGCGGCCCCCCAGTCGCCAGGGTCCGGCGATCAGCACGCAGACCGACCAGAGGTAGTGGTGCAGCAGCCGCGAGGCGGCGACGTGCGGGCGCGGGGCGGTGCCGTGCTCGGCGGCGGCGGGGGCGATCCGCGCGGCCTCGCCGGCCAGCGCCTCGGCCAGCGCGGCCGGGTCGGTCGCCAGTTCGGTTGCGGAGTACCAGCCCAGCGCGCGGTCCGGGGCGGGTTCGTCGTCCGCGAGCAGTCGCACCCGGAGCACCGGGCAGAGGTCCAGCAACTGCCGGTAGTCGGCGTCCAGCGGGCTCGCGGGGCACGGCGCGACGGGCACTGCGGCGGGCACTGCGACAGGCGCCGCGACGGGCGCGGCGGCGGGCAGGGACGAACCCGAGAAGATCATCGGCACTCCCGAGATCGCGTTAGGTGAGCCTCACCTTATAGGCACTCACCGGCCGATTCTCGCCACCCCCGGCGGATCGCCTTCCGACACACCCGGTACGGACCAATCCGTCCAGGACTTGACGGAATTAGGCATGCCTAACCTAATATCTGGCCACGTGTTCACCACCGATCCGCCGGCACCCACGACCCCGGCCCCGAGAGTCCGCTCAGCGGCCAGGCTTCCCCTGGTGCTGGCCGCCGGGCTCGGCCTCCTGGCGCTGTGCGCCGTGCTGAGCCTCGCGGTCGGCTCCCGCACGATCCCGTTCGAGACCGTCGTCGGCGCCCTGACCGGGAGCGAGCACGGCGGCGACGCCGACGTCGTGACCGGCCTTCGGGTGCCGCGGACGCTGATCGGCCTCGCCGTCGGAGCCGCGCTCGGCGTCGCCGGGGCGGTCGCCCAGGGCGTCACCCGCAACCCGCTGGCCTCGCCGATCACCCTCGGCATCAACGCCGGCGCGAGCTTCGCCGTGGTCGCCGCGATCTACACCCTCGACCTGACCCGCCCGCTCCAGTACGTGTGGTTCGCCTTCGCCGGCGCGGCGGTCGCCGCCGTCGCCGCGTACGCGATGTCGCGCCGCGGCGGGGACCTCGACCCGGTCCGGCTGGCGCTCGGCGGCACCGTGCTCACGGTGGTGCTCACCTCGTGGACCTCCGCGCTGATGCTGGCCAGTCACCGCACCCTGGACGAGGCTCGGTTCTGGCTGGCCGGGTCGATCGCCGGGCGGCACCTGGACACGCTCACGCCCGTGCTGCCGTTCCTGGTGGCCGGTCTGATCGCCTCGTTCGCCGTCGGGCCCTCGCTCAACGCGCTCGCGCTCGGCGACGAGACCGCCCAGTCGCTCGGCGTGCCGGTCGCCCGCATCCGGGTGGTCGGCGGCCTGGCCGTCGTCCTGCTCGCCGGGTCCGCCGTGGCCGTCGCCGGGCCGATCGCGTTCATCGGTCTGGCCGCCCCGCACCTGGTCCGCCCGTTCCTCGGCAACGACCACCGGATGCTGCTGCCCGGCTGCCTGATCGCCGGTCCGGTGCTGCTGCTCGCCGCCGACGTGCTCGGCCGGGTGGTGGTCCGCCCCTCGGAGCTGGAGGTCGGCATCGTGACGGCGTTCCTCGGCGCGCCGCTGCTCGCCGTGCTGGCCCGGAAGGTGGCCCGATGAGCGCCCCGACCCTCGGCAACGGCCCCGGAAAGGCCCTCAAGGCCCTCAGGGGCCCCGAGAAGGCTTCCGACGAGGCCCCTGGCGGCGCCTCCCCCGCCGGAGTCCCCGGCGCCCCGGCCGCGGGCACCTCCGCCGCCCGCCGCCGCACCCGGACGGCCGCCTGGTCGGTCGTCGCCGCGGCGCTGCTCGTCCTGCTCACCGGGGTCGCGCTCGGCACCGGCCAGGTCAGGATGACGATCTGGGAGGCGCTGAGCGCGCTGGTCGGCTCCGGCGACTCCGGCAACGTGCTGGTGGTCCAGGAGTTCCGCGCCCCGCGCGTGGTCTCCGCGCTGATCGCCGGCGCCGGGCTGGCGGTGGCCGGCTCGATGCTCCAGCGGCTCTTCCGCAACCCGCTCGCCTCGCCCGACACCATCGGCGTCACCGGCGGCGCGTCCTTCGGCGCGGTCCTGATGCTCGCCACCGGCGCCTCGCAGGAGCTCATCCCGCTCGCCGCGCTGGGCGGCGGCCTGCTGGCCGCGCTGCTGCTCGGCGGCTTCGCCTGGCGCTCCCGGATGGCCGTCACCCGGCTGGTGCTGGTCGGGCTCGCCGTCCAGCAGGGCCTCGCCGCCGCCGTCAATCTGATGATCGTGCGGTTCCCGGCCGAGCTGGCCTCCTCCGCGATGCAGTGGACCACCGGCTCGCTCTACGGCCGCACCTGGACCGAGGTCTGGATCGGCGGTTCCGCCATCGCGCTGACCGCCGTCGCCGTGGTGGCCAGCCAGCGGCGGGTGGCCGTCCTCGACCTCGGCGACGACTCGGCCGGCGGTCTGGGGCTCAACCCGCAGCGCGACCGCGTCCTGCTGCTCCTGCTCAGCATCGCCCTGGCCTCGCTCGCCGCGGCGCTCACCGGGCCGGTCGCGTTCGTCGCGCTCGCCGTGCCGCACCTGGTCCGGCTGCTCGCCGGGCCGCCCACCCTCGGCACGCTCGGCCTCACGGCGCTCACCGGCGCCCTGCTGCTGCTCGCCTCCGACCTCCTCGTGCTCCACGTGATCCCCGTCCACGGCCTGCCGGTCGGTGCCGTCACCGCCACGCTCGGCGCGCCCTGGCTCCTGGTGCTGATGATCCGCCAGGGCCGGCTTCCCCAGAGGAGCAGCTGATGACCCTCGACGTGACCACCACCGCGGCCTCCTCGGCGACCGCGGCCCCGGCCGACGGGGGGACGAACCGCCTCGCCGCCCACGGCCTCCGCCTGCGGTACGGCAACCGGACCGTCGTGGACGGCCTCGACCTCGAACTGCCCGGCAACGCCGTCACCGCCATCGTCGGCCCCAACGCCTGCGGCAAGTCCACCCTGCTGCGCGGCCTCGTCCGCCTGCTCGACCCGGCCGCCGGCAGCGTCACCCTGGACGGCTCCGACATCCACCGGATGCCGGCCCGGGCGCTCGCCAAGCGGATGGGCCTGCTGCCCCAGCAGCCGGTCACGCCCGAGGCGGTCACCGTCGAGGCGCTGGTCCGGCTGGGCCGGTTCCCGCACCAGCGGATGCTCACCCCGTGGTCCAAGGCCGACCAGGCCGCCGTCGACGAGGCGCTGACCCGCACCGGCATGGCCGAGCTGCGCGACCAGCAGGTCGACCGGCTCTCCGGCGGCCAGCGCCAGCGCGCCTGGATCGCGCTGGCGCTCGCCCAGGACACCGATCTGCTGCTGCTCGACGAGCCGACCACCTTCCTGGACCTGCGCCACCAGTTGGACGTCCTCGACCTGGTCGCCGACCTGCACGCGGAGGCCGGGCGGACGGTCGTCATGGTGCTGCACGACCTCGGCCAGGCCGCCCGGTACGCCGACCACCTGATCGTCCTCAAGGACGGCCGGCTCGCGGCCGCCGGCGCGCCGGCCGACGTCCTCACCGCCGAACTGGTGGAGAGCGTCTTCCAGGTGCCCTGCCAGGTCGTCCCGGACCCGGAGACCGGCACACCGCTGGTCGTCCCCAGGGCCCGGTCGAGACGGGCCGCCACGGACCGCTGAGACCCGGCCGGTCCCGGAGGCCGGCCCGCCCTCCCCGAGCTCCGCTCCCCCACGCTTCCGGCCGCCCGCCCGTCGCGGGTCGCGCCGGTACCCCGCCCTGCCCCGAACCAGAGACAAGGAACCCCCGCATGAACCGCTCCGTCCGCGCCCGCAGACTCCCCGTCGCCGTCCTGGCCGTCGCCCTCTCCACCACCCTGCTCGCCGCCTGCGGCAGCAACGGCGACAGCAAGGCCACCGACGCCGCCAAGCCGGCCGGGGACACCGCCTCGGCCGCCGGTTCGACCGCCGTCTTCCCCCGCAGCGTCACCCACGCGGCGGGCACGGCCGAGATCAAGGCCCAGCCCAAGCGCGTGGTGGTCCTGGACAGCGGCGAGCTGGACGACGTCACCCTGCTCGGCATCACGCCGGTCGGCGCGGTCTCCCCGCACATGAAGACCGAGGGCGGGTTCCCGAACTACCTCAAGGACAAGATCAAGGACACCAAGGACGTCGGCCCGATGAACGAGCCGAACCTGGAGCTGATCGCCTCCCTGAAGCCCGACTTGATCCTGTCGTCGAAGGTCCGGCACGCCAAGGTCTACGACAAGCTCAACGCGATCGCCCCGACCGTGCTCGCCGAGACCACCGGCTTCCCGTGGAAGGCCAACCTCGCCCTCTACGCGCAGGCGCTCGGCAAGGAGGCCGAGGCCAAGAAGGCGATCGCCGACTACGAGGCCCGCGCCGCCAAGCTCGGCGAGGAGATCAAGGCGAAGAACGGCGGCACCATGCCGACCGCCTCGGTGGTCCGGTTCGTGGCCGGCCCGACCCGCCTCTACGCCAAGTCCTCCTTCAGCGGCGTCGTGCTGAAGGACGTCGGCCTGGCCCGCCCGGCCTCCCAGGACGTGGACCAGAACATCCTCGAGGTCAGCGCCGAGCAGATCAACCAGGCCGACGCCGACCTGGTCTTCGTCACCGTCGCCGACGACCCGTCCAAGACCAAGGAGAGCGAGGTCCAGGACACGCCGGTCTGGAAGGGCCTGAACGCCGTCAAGAACAACAAGGTGTTCAACGTGCCGGACGAGACCTGGATGTCGGGCATCGGCGTCCAGGCCGCCGACGCCATGCTGGTGGACATCGCCAAGGCCGCGGGCGTCGACGCGCCCAAGTAGGCCCCGTCGCGCGCCGGACGGAGACGGTGAGGGGCGGGCCCGCGGAGCCCGCCCCTCCGCCCCCGCCCCTCCGCCCCTCTCCCGCTCCGCCTCCCCCGCTGCTTCTCCCCGCTCCCCACGGCCCGTCCGCGCAACCGCCGTTCGTCCCCATCACGTTCGTCCCCGTCACGTTCGCCCCCCGCACGCCCTCGCGGCCCCTGCCCTCGCCCGCCCACCCGGAGAGGACCCGCCCTGCCATGCGCCTCTACCTTCTCGCCCTCAACCCGACCGACTCGGTGACCGAGGGGTTCCTCCCGGCCGCCGCCCGCCTCGGGCTCGCCGTCACCGTCCTCACCGACCACGTCGAGGCCCACCAACGCGCCTACGCCGAACTGGAGTTCGCGCCCGAGGTGGTCGAGTGCGAGGTGCAGGACTTCCGCGAGGTGGTCGGGCTGATCTCCCGGCTCCGGGCCTCCGGCGGCGCCGACGCGCCGTTCGCCGTCTTCAGCAACAGCGACCACCTCCAGACCCAGACCGCGCTCGCCGCCGAGTACTTCGGCCTGCCCGGCAAGGACTGGAAGGCCGCCCTGCGGGCCAAGAACAAGGGCCAGCTCCGCCGCCACCTGACCGCCGCCGGCCTCGACGCCGTCCGCTCGGTCGAACTCGCCCCGGACCAGGACCCGTCCGTGCTGGCCGCGTCGGACCTGCCCTTCCCGGTCGTGGTCAAGCCGCGCGAGGGCGTCGCCAGCGAGGACGTCACGCTGGTCGCCGACATCGAGGAACTCGTCCGGCGCGCCAAGGAGATCCAGGCCCGGCGCCCCGGCGCCGCGCTCGTCGTCGAGGAGTTCCTGGACGGGCAGCTGTGCACGCTGGAGACCCTGGGCGACGGCCGCCGCCGGCACGTCCTCGGCGGGTTCCGGACCAGGCTCTCCCCGCCGCCGGACTTCATCGAGGAGGTGCTGGAGTTCGTCCCCGCGCACCCGCCGGCCGTGGTCGGGCAGGTGCTCGCCCAGTTGGACGCGCTCGGGGTCGGACTCGGCGCCTGCCACACCGAGTTCGTCGTCCAGCCGGACGGCCGCGCCCGGATCATCGAGGTCAACTACCGTGCCATCGGCGACCAGTGCGACCTCATGCTCGCCGAGATCCTCGGCATCCCGCTGTTCGAGCACATCCTCGCCGCCCACCTCGGGCGCGAACTCCCCCCCGACCTCGCCGAACGCTGCGCCGCCAGCGGCCTGCGCGCCCGCAACGAGGTGGTCTGCGCCGACCGGGCCGGCACCCTCACCGCCGCGCCCGGACCGTACGACGAGGACCGCGACGGCGTCCGGCTCGCCTACCGGCCGCTGCGCCCCGTCGGCGAACGGCACGACCACTACCGCACCAACCGGGACTACCTGGGCGTGATCTGGGCGATCGGGCCCGAGCAGGCCGCCGTCGACGCCGCCGTGGCCCGGTTCGTGGCCGCCAACCGCTGGGAGATCACCCCGTGAGCGCCACCGCCGCCACCGCCACCACCGCCACCGGCACCGCCACCACCCCCGCCGGCGCGCTCGCCCTCCGCGTCCTCTCCACCCTGGTCCGCGAGGACGTCCTCGGACTGCGCACCCGCAGCACGGTCGAGCACCGGCCCGACGGCGCCTGGCTCGTCGTCGCCGAGGACGGGATCGCCGTCCCCGTCGCCGCCGAGGGCTTCCAGAGCGAGTACGCCGCGCGCCTGCCGCTCGTCGAGCTGGACGGCCGCCGGATCGAGAGCCTGGACGCCGTCCTGACGGCGCTCGCCGCACGCGCCGAGGACGAGGACCGGCCCGGCTGGGCGGCGTTCGCCGAGGAGTGCCGCCAGACCCTCGCCACCATGGAGCTGCACGAGCGCGTGCGCGAGGAGGTGCACACCGCGCTCACCGACCTGTACGGCGCCGACCCGGCCCACTGGACCGGCCCGGCGGCCTCCCTCGGCCACGACACCCTGGCCGCCTACCTCGACCACCCGGTCTACCCGACGGCGCGCGGCCGGTCCGGCCTCGACGAGACCCAACTGCGGGCCCACGCACCGGAGTTCCACCCGGCCTTCGAACTGCGCTGGCTCGCCCTGCCGGCCGGAGCGCTCACCCGGCACGGCGACCGGCCGCTGCCGAGCTGGTGGCCCACCCCGAGCTGGCTCGGCCTCGACCTGCCCGGCGGCGACGACGCCTGGGAGACCCTGCCGGTCCACCCGCTGACCGTCGGCCCGGCCCTGGACGAGGCGCTGCGCGCCGCCGGCCTGGCCGACCGCGCCGTGCTCGCCGAACGCCCCTACCTGACCGTCGTCCCCACCCTGTCGATGCGGACCGTCGCGGTCGTCGAGGACCCGGTCCACCACCTCAAGCTCCCGCTCGCCACCGCCACCCTCGGCCGGCTCAACCGCCGCACCATCAAGCCCGGCACGCTGCTCGACGGCGCCGCCGGACAGCGGCTGGTCGAGGCCGTGCTGACGCGCGAACCGCGGTTCGCCGGGCGGATCCTGCACGCCGACGAGCAGACCTGGGCGCACGCCGGGCACGAGCTGCTGGCCGTGCTGCTGCGCCGGTACCCGGACGGGCTGGAGCGGTCCGTGACCGTCCCGCTCGCGGCGCTGCTCGCGCCCGCCCCGTCCGCCGTTTCCGACCCCGCTTCGGCGTCGGCCTCCGCTCCCGCCGAGGACGGCGGACGCCTGGTCGTCGACCGGCTCGCCGACCGCTTCCACGGCGGCGACCCGGTCGCCCTCTACGACGCCCTGCTGGAGCTGCTCCTCGACTGGCAGACCACGCTGTTCGGCCACGGCATCGCCCTGGAGTCCCACCAGCAGAACACCTCGCTCGTCCTCGACGAGGACGGCGGCCTGCGCCTGCTCTACAAGGACGACGACGGCCCGCGCGTCCACACCGGCCGCCTCACCGCCTCCCTCGGCGAACTCGCCCCGAAGCGCGAGGAGTTCGACGACGCCCGGATCTTCGGCGAGGACGACCGGCCGCTCACCGACCTGTTCACCACCATCACCGGCCACCTGTGCACCGGCTCGCTCGCGTTCGGCCTCGCCGCCCACGGCCGGGCCGACCTCGACGACCTGCTCGCCCTGCTGCGCAAGCGGCTCACCGAGGCCGTCGAACGGACCGGCCCGGCCGCCGAACCGATACGCGCCGCGCTGCTGGACGCCGAGCGGCTCCCGGTCAAGGCCATGGTCACCGCCGGCACCCTGCTCAGCAAGCAGCGCTCGGGCGCCGCCGACATCAACAAGCACTACACCGACGGCCCCAACTACCTGCTCCCGCAGGCGCGTTCCACCGCGATCCGGGGGACCGAACTGTGACGGTCGACGCGCTGCCCCGACGGTCCGAGCGCGACACCGTCCAGCCGGACGGGCTCGGCAGGCGCCAGGTGCACGCCGTCGCCGCCTGCTACTTCGTCGCCTCCTTCGCGGCCCTAGGCCTGCCGCCGTACCTGACGACGATCCTGCCCGGGCTCGGCGACCGCAACGGCCAGTGGGCGGGTGTCCTGTACATCGTGCCCACCGTGTTCAGCGCCCTCGGCGCCCCGCTGTGGGGGCGGCTCGCCGACCGGTTCGGCCGCAAGCGGCTGCTGCTGCGCGCCCAACTCGGCCTCGCCGTCTCGTTCCTGCTGGCCGGAGCCGCCGACTCGCTGCCCGCGTTCACCCTCGCGCTGGTCCTCCAGGGCTTCCTCGGCGGCACCTTCGCCGCCACCAACGGCTACCTCGCCGCCGCCCTCGACGGCGCCCGACTCTCCCGGGCGCTCACCCTGATGCAGGGCAGCGCGCGGGCCGCGCTGGTGGCGGCGCCGATCCTGGTCGGCGCGCTGTCGCCGTGGATCGACCCGCACCGGCAGTATCTGCTGATGGCCGTACTGCCGCTCACCGCGGCGGCGTTCCTCTCGCTGCTGCCGGAGCCGGGCCGATCGGAGGCCGCCGGATCCGACGCCGTGAAGTCCGGCGGCGGCGACGGGGACGGCGATGGCGTTCACGAGGATCTCAGCGACTCGACCACGGCCACGGCCTCCGAGGAGCCGCCCCGGGCACCCCTGCGCGTCCTCTACGCCTTCGAGTTCGCGTTCGTCTTCGCCACCATCCTCTCGTTCCCCTACCTGATATCCCTGGCCGAGGAACGCCTCCCGGGGGTCTCCGGCACCACCACCGGTGTGCTGTTCGCGCTGCCGCACCTGTGCTACCTGGCCTTCGCCGCCCGCACGCACACCGCGTTCCTGCACCGCCCGCACACCGGCATCGCGCTCGGCTTCGGCTTCGTCGCGCTCGGCCTGGCCGGGCACGCCGTGGCGTACTCGCTGCCGGTCTTCGTCGCCGTCCGGCTGCTGCTCGGCGCCGGACTCACCCTCGGCCTGGTCTGCCTCTCGGTGCTGGCCGCCGAGGCCTGCCGCGGCCGGGCGCCCGGGCGGATGTTCGGCACGCTCGAATTCGTCTCCAAGGGCGGCGCCGTGGCCGCCGGCGCTGTCGCGGCGCTGGTCAACGGCTGGTTCGGCGCCGCCGCCCCCGTGCTGGTCGGCACCGCCGCCGCACTCCTGGCCGCCGCCGCGGCCACCGCACTCTCCTCCCACTCCCGCCAGCGTTGGAGTCGCTCATGACGCACCAACTGCCCACCACCGACCATGCCGTGGTGCATACCCTGCTCAACTGCCTGCTGCGCGAGGTGTCCGCACCCGAACACCAGACCGCCGTCACCGACGGCCGCCTGCTGATCCGCCTGCCCCGCCGCGGCGTCCTGCTCCGGGTCGCCCTGCGCCGCACCTCGCTGATCGGCGCGCACCGGTTCACCGGACCGGTCGAGCAGGAACACGCCGACGGATGGCAGGAGTTGGACTGGCGCGAGCTCGCCCGGCACGTCCAGGGCGAACTGGAGCTGCGCACCGGCACGGTCAACGAGGAGTTCCTCGACCAGCTCGCCTCCACCCACACCGCCGTCGCGGCCGCGCTGGCCGACCGCCCCGAGCCCGGCCCGAACCGCTACCTGGAGTCCGAGCAGGCCCTGCTGTTCGGGCACCGGTTCCACCCCGCGCCCAAGTCCCGCTCCGCCGAACGCGGCGACTGGCGCGACTACGCGCCCGAGGCCCGCGCCGAGTTCCCGCTGCGCCACCTCGCCGTCCGGCAGGAGCTGATCGCCGAGTCCTCCGCCGACCCGGCCGCGACCGCCCTGCTCGACGGACTGGCCGACGTCCCGGACGGCTACCGGCTGCTGCCCGCCCACCCGTGGCAGTACGAACTCATCGGCGACCACCCGCTGTTGCGCGGGGCCGTCGAGCGCGGCGACATCATCGACCTCGGCCCCGCCGGCACCCCGTTCGCGGCCACCGCCTCGGTGCGGACGCTGTACGGCGCGGGCGCGTTCCTCAAGTTCAGCCTCAATGTGCGGATCACCAACTGCCTGCGCAAGAACGCCGCCTACGAGCTGACCGGCGCGGTCACCCTCACCCGGCTGCTCGCCCCGGTGCTGGCCGACCTCGCCGAACGGTTCCCGGACGCCGCCGTGCTCCGCGAGCCGGCGTTCCGCACGCTCGCCCTCCCCGGCGCCGACGGACGCCCCGACCGCGCGCTCTACGAGGGCTTCGGCCTGATCGTCCGCGAGGGCCTCGGGGACGCGCTGCGCCCCGGCGTCACCCCGCTGCTGGCCGCCGCCGTCGCCGACGAGTACCCGACCAGCTCGGCGCACATCTCCCGACTGCTGTCCGACCCGACCGACCCGGTCCGGGCACTCGACTGGTGGACGGCCTACCTGCGGCTGCTGCTCCCGCCGGTGCTGGCCGCCTACTTCGACCACGGCGTGGTGCTCGAACCGCACCTGCAGAACGTCCTGATCGGCGTGGACGCGTCCGGCCGCCCCGCCCAGGTGCTCTTCCGCGACCTGGAGGGGACGAAGCTGGTCCCGGAGCGGCACGCCGACCTGCTCGCCGCGCTGCCGCCCGAGGTGGCGGGGCCGATGGCCTACGACGCCGAGCGGGGCTGGGACCGGGTGGTCTACTGCCTGCTCGTCAACCACGTCGCCGAACTGCTCGCCGCCGTCGCCGACCTCCACCCGTCGGCGGAGGGCGCGCTCTGGGAGGCGGTCCACCGCGTCCTGGAGGAGTACGCGGCCGCGCACGGGTGCCCGCCCCGGCTGCGCGCGCTGCTCGCCGGGGTGCCGCTGCCCGCCAAGGCCAACCTGCTCACCCGCTGGGAGCGCAAGGCCGACCGAGCCGCCGGGTACGTCCGGCTGGCCTCCCCGCTGGCCCGCTCCGTGCTGGCCGAGGCCGCCCTCACCGACGCCTCCGCCACCACCGCCCGCGTGCCGCACGCCGTCCAGGCCCCGCCCGTTGCCGCCGGAAGGACCCGATGACCGCCAAGACGACCGCCAAGATGACCGCCACCGAAGCCGTCCGCAGCCACGTCGCGGGCCTGGAGCCGGAGCAACTCCCCGCCTACGTCTACGACCTGCCGGCGCTGCGGGCGCACGCCGCGGCCGTCCGGGCCGCCCTGCCAGAACGCGTCGAGCTGTACTACGCGGCCAAGGCCAACCCCGAGGCACCGGTGCTGGCCGCGCTGCGCGACGCCGTGCACGGCTACGAGGTGTCCAGCGGCGGGGAGTTGGCGCACGTCCGGGCGGCCGTCCCGGGTGCGCCGCTGGCCTTCGGCGGGCCGGGCAAGACGCCCGCCGAGATCGCCGCCGCCGTCGACGCGGGCGTGCACCGGTGGCACGTCGAGAGCGAGCAGGAGCTGTACCGGCTCGCCGCCGTGCTGGCCGACCGGCCGGACGCCGTGGTGGACGTGCTGCTGCGGGTCAACCTGCCGGTCGGCGCGGGCGCGTTGGACTCCGTCGCGTTGGCGATGGGCGGGCGTCCGACGCCGTTCGGGCTCGACCCGGACCGCGCCGAGGCCGCGGTCCGCCTGCTCACCGAGCCGGTCGGGCCGCTGGCCCCGGTCCGGCGCCGGCTGCGGCTGCGCGGCGTGCACGCCCATCTGGCGAGCGGGCTGGCGGCGGCCGAGCAGCTGGCGCTGGTGGAGCAGATCGTCGGCTGGTCCGCCCGGCTGGCGGAGCGGCACGCGTTCGCCCTGGACGAGGTCAACGTGGGCGGCGGCATGGCCGTCGACTACGCCGACCCGGGCGCCCGGTTCGACTGGACGGCGTTCGGCGAGGGACTCGGGAAGCTGCTGGACCGCCACCCGGGCCTGATCCTGCGGATCGAGCCGGGGCGGGCCCTCACCGCGTACTGCGGCTGGTACGCGACCGAGGTGCTGGACGTGAAGCGCAGCCACGGCGAGGACTTCGCGGTCGTCCGCGGCGGCACCCACCACCTGCGCACCCCGGCGACCCGGGGCCACAGCCAGCCGTTCAGCACGCTGCCGGTCGACGGCTGGCCCCACCCGTGGGAGCGGCCCGCCGTGACCACCGGCCGGGCCACCCTGGCAGGCCAGCTCTGCACCCCGAAGGACGTCCTCGCCCACGCCGCCCCGGCGGCGGCCGGCCTCCGCGCGGGCGACCGGGTCGTCTTCGACATGGCCGGGGCATACGCCTGGAACATCTCGCACCACGAGTTCCTGATGCACCCCCGCCCCGGTTTCCACTACCTGGACGGTCCGGCGGAGGACGGGGTGGCGGTCGAGGGCTGACAGGTGAGGGCTGACGGCTGACAGATTTCAGATGACAGATAACAGATGACAGATTTCAGAATCTGTCATCTGTTATCTGTTATCTGTCATCTGTCAATTGTCAGCCGCCCCTCCGCCACTCCTCCCCCGCCCCATCCGTCACACCCGCCGCACGCCGACCCCGCACTGACGTGCGAAAGTGGTACCGGTGAAGGGAGCGGGCACGTGCTGATGGAGAAGGTGGCGGAGATCATCGCCGAGGCCTCGGCCGAGGTGGTGGAGCCCCGGTTCCGGGCGCTGGCCGCCGGCGAGGTGATGGAGAAGGCCCCCGGTGAGGTGGTCACCATCGCCGACCGCGAGGCCGAGTTGATCATCGCGCGGCGCCTGCGCGAGCTGCTCCCCGTCCCCGTCGTCGGCGAGGAGGCCGTCGCCGCCGACCCGGCCCTCGCCCGGGCGCTGCACGCGGAACCCGCCGTCTGGCTCGTCGACCCCGTCGACGGCACCGCGAACTTCATCGCCGGCCGCCCCGAGTACGCGGTGATGGTCTCGCTGGTGCGCGACGGCCGGACGGTCGCCTCCTGGATCCGCCAGCCCGTCACCGCCACCACCTACACCGCCGAACTCGGCGCCGGCGCCTGGCGGGACGGCCACCGGCTGACCCGCACGCCCGCCGGCACCGATCCGGCCGGGTGGCACGGCTCGGTGAAGACCCGGTTCCTGGACCCGGCCCGCCGCCGCCTGATCGAGGGCAACGTCGGCGCCTTCGGCGAGGTCACCGGCGGTCGCCACGCCGCTGGCATCGAGTACCCCGACATCGCCGAGGGCGCCAGCGACTTCATCCTCTACTGGCGGACCCTCCCCTGGGACCACGCCCCCGGCTCCCTCCTGGTGACCGAGTGCGGCGGCGTCGCCGCCCGCCTCGACGGCACCCCGTACCAGCCCGATCCCCCGGGCGGCGAGGACGGCCTGCTCGTCGCCGCCGATCCGGCCACCTGGGAGCGCTGCCGCGCGACCCTGTTCGCGCACCGGTAGGCCCGGAAAATCGGGGCGCGCGCCGGGTGGGCCCGCTCCTACACTCCCGGTCATGAATTCACGGCGACCGGCCGCGCTGTTCCTCGGCGCGCTCCTCCTGACCGCGGCCTGCACCTCCACGACCGGCCACGACTCCGCCCCCGCCGGCCCGTCCGGCGCACCGGGGGCGGCCTCCGCGTCCCCCTCGGGCACGGCGGAGGCCTCGCCGAGCCCCGCGGGCGCGGTGCGCACGCTGACCTCGGCCGAGGTGCAGAACGGCTGGTGGAACTGGGCGGCGTCGATCGACAAGGAACGCAGCCCGATGCTCGACATGACCGGCGCCCGGTGCGCCGAGGGTCAGCGGGAGGGCATCTGGTACCTCGCCGGGATGACCGGCGGCGACGTCGTCCAGCGCTCGTGCACCGTCCCCGTCGGCGTTCCGGTGGTGTTCCCCGCGGTGACGATCTTCGGCGAGGCCTCCGACTGCCTGGCCTTCATGGACGCCGCCAAGGGCAGCGCCGCGCTGGACGGCACCTCGCTGACACCCGAGCCGCTCGACGCGACGCCGATCGACCTCGTCGCCGCCCCCGACAGCGCCTTCGGCAAGTCCGCCGCGCAGGCCCACCACACCTGGTCCTGCGGCCTCTGGGTGCGGCTGGACCCACTCACCCCGGGCAAGCACGAACTCACGGTCCGGGGCGAGTCCGGTTCGCCCGCCTTCGCCAGCGGGGTCGACTACCACCTGAACGCGGCCACACCGAGCCCGACCTCGGCCGCCTGACCGGGCGCGAGCTCATAAACCGGCAGGTCTACCGCCCGACCCACCGCCACGCCTCCCGGCCCGCGCGGACGACCTCGCCGAGCAGGCCGGCGACCTCCTCCGGGGTGGTGTGCGGGTTGAGCAGTGTCAGCTTCAGCCGGACCCGGCCCGGGCCCTCGCCGGGCAGCTCGGTCCGCCCGATCACCGCCCGCCCGGTGCGCAGCAGTTCACGGCGCAGTTCGGCGTTGACCCGGTCGAGCGCGGCCGGGTCGAGCGCGGCCGGGTCGGCGGGGGCCTGCGGGGCGTCCGCGTCCGCCGGTCGGTAGCGGAACAGCAGGGCGGTCAGGACGGGTTCGGCGTACAGCTCCAGGTCCGGCGCGGCCCGGACGGTGTCGGCGGCGGCCCGCGCGAGGTCGTGGCAGGCGTCGACGAGCCGGCCGAGCCCGGCGCGGCCGAGGGTGCGCAGGGTGACGGCGAGCTTGAAGGCGTCCGGCCGCCGGGTGGTGCGCAGCGAGAGGCCCAACAGGCTGGGGTAGCCGGCCCGTTCGTCGTCGGCCGGGTTGAGGTAGACGGCCCGGCGGGCGAGCGAGACGTAAGTCTCGGCGCGGCGCACCAGGAAGACGCCGGCGGCGGCGGGTTGCCAGCCGAGCTTGTGGAAGTCCAGCGAGACGGAGTCGGCCCGTTCGATGCCGCCGAGCAGGGGGGCGAGCCGGTCGGAGAGCAGGGCTCCGCCGCCGTACGCGGCGTCGACGTGCAGCCAGGCGTCGTAGCGGGCGGCGAGGTCGGCGACGGCGGGCAGCGGGTCGACGGCACCGGTGTCGGTGGTGCCGGCCGTGGCGACGACGGCGACGGGGGTGTGTCCGGCCCAACTCGCCCCGGCCAGGGCGCGTTCGAGCGCCACCGGGTCCATCCGCAGGTCGCGGTCGACGTCGACCGGGACGACGGCCCGTTCGCCGAGGCCGAGCAGGGCGGCCGCCCGCTGGACCGAGAAGTGCGCGGCCCGGGAGGCGAAGATGCGGGGCCGGACGCCGGCGGGCAGGCCGAGGAGGCCGTCGAGTTCGACGATGCCGTCGAGTTTCTGGTCGCGGGCGAGCATGAGGCCCATGAGGTTGGACTCGGTGCCGCCGGAGGTGAGGACGCCGGCGGCGTGGGCCGGGTCGTAGCCGACGAGGGCGGCGAGTTCGGCGAGCAGCGCGGTCTCCAGCGCGGTCGCCGCGGGGGCCTGGTCCCAGGAGTCCTGGGAGGGGTTGAGGGCGCTGACGGCGAGGTCGGCGGCGGCGGCCACGGCGAGCGGCGGGCAGTGCAGGTGGGCGGCGCAGTACGGGTCGGCGGGGTCGGCGGCGCCGTGGGCGAGCAGTTCGGTGAGACGGGCGAGGGCATCGGGGCCGGCGGCGGTGGCCAGCGCCTCGGTGACCCGGGCGGCGAGGTCGGCGGGGTGGCCGGTGGGCAGCGGGCCGCCGCGCCGGGTGGCGCCGGTCTCCAGCGCGTCGAGGACGGTGGCGAGCAGCGGGCCGAGCGCGGCGGGTCCGGTGACGCCGCCGGAGAGCGCGTCGAGCGGGGCGTCCGGCCCGTTCACGCCGCCCCCGCCCCCGCCGTACCCGCACCCGCCGAGCCCGCCGCCGTACCCGTACCTGCCCCCACACCGGCCGACGCCGCGGCGACGGCGTCCGCGAGCCGGTCCAGCACCGCGGCCGCCTGCTCGTCCGTCATGGTGAGCGGAGGCAGCAGCCGCAGCACGGCGTCGTGCCGTCCGCCGAGTTCGACGATCAGCCCGCGCGCCAGGCACGCCTCCCGCACCCGGACCGCGAGTTCGGGCGCGGCCGGGCGCGCCCCGCAGGCGTCCGGTTCCGCGGCCGGGTCGACGAGTTCCACGCCGATCATCAGCCCGCGCCCGCGCACCTCGCCGATCGCGGGGAGTTCCCCGGCCAGCGCGCGCAGCCGTTCGACGATCCGTCCGCCGACCTCGGACGCGCGCTCGGCCAGTCCGTTGGCGGCGACGTACCGCAGGGTGGCGGCGCCGGCGGCCATGGCCAGCGTGTTGCCGCGGAAGGTGCCGGTGTGGGCGCCGGGCCGCCAACCGTCGTACTCCTCCCGGTAGACCACGACGGCGAGCGGCAGGCTGCCGCCGATCGCCTTGGAGAGCACCATCGCGTCCGGCACGATCCCGCTGTGCTCGACCGCCCACATCGCGCCGGTGCGGCCCACGCCGGTCTGCACCTCGTCGACGATCAGCGGGATGCCGCGCTCGGCGGTGATCCGTCGCATGGCGCGCAGCCAGTCGTCGGGCGCGGGGACGACGCCGCCCTCGCCCTGGACGACCTCCAGGACCATCGCGGCGGGCGGGACGACGCCGCCGGACGGGTCGTCGAGCAGCCGCTCGACGTAGGTGGCGGACAGTTCGGCGCCCGCGTCCCCGCCGACCCCGAACGGGCAGCGGTAGCCGTACGGGTAGGGCAGCCGGACGACTTCGCCGCCGCCGGGCAGCGGCTCCTTGACGGCGACGTTGCCGGTGAGCGCGAGGGAGCCGGCGGTCATCCCGTGATAGGCGCCGGTGAAGGCGAGGGCGCCGGAGCGGCCGGTGGCGGTCTGCATCAGCTTGAGCGCGGCCTCGACGGCGTCGGTCCCGGCGGGTCCGCAGAAGTGCACGCGCGCGCCGTCGGCGAAGGCGGGCGGCAGGCTCTCGAAGAGGGCGGTGGTGAAGTCGTCCTTCTCGGCGGTCGCGAGGTCGAGCAGGTGGAGGGGGGCGCCGCTGTCGAGCGTGCGGCGGATCGCCGCCAGCACCACGGGGTGGTTGTGGCCGAGCGCGAGGGTGCCGGCGCCGGAGAGGCAGTCGAGGTAGCGGCGGCCGTCGGCGCCCTCGACGGTCATGCCGTTGGCGCGCACGGGGACGATGGGGAACGAGCGCGCGTAGGTGCGGGCGGCGGACTCGCGGAGGCGCTGGCGGCGCAGGACGGCGGTCGCCGACGCACCGGCGGCGGTGCCGACGCCGGGGGCGGGAACGGGGACGGTCGGACCGGTGGCGGGCTCAGCGGCGAGCGTCAAGGCGGACTCCCAAGGAAATTAGGTGAGCCTAACCTTACTTCGCCGACCTGCCCGGATCCGCTCGGGGCCACCGGAACCACCCGCGCGAGTGACAACCGGCCCGCCCCTTCAACGAGCGGACCCGCCGACGGTCACGGCCTCCGGCCGATGTCGGCGCGCTACCCTCACCGCATGCCGTCCTCGCCCCGGAGCACCCCGCCCGAGCCCGACACCGCCGCCGACGCCGCGCACGCGAGTCACGCCGCCGAACTCGCCCGCACCCGGGAGTTCTTCGGTGTCCGCGCCGCGGGCTGGGACGCCAAGTTCCCCGACGACGGCCCGCGCTACGCCGCCGCGGTCGCCGAACTCGCCCTGCGCCCCGGCGACTCGGTGCTCGACGCGGGTTGCGGCACCGGCCGGGCCCTGCCGCCGCTGCGCGCCGCGGTCGGCCCGACGGGTCGGGTGTTCGGCGCCGACGTCACCCCCGAGATGCTGGCCGAGGCCGCCGCCCGCCACCCCGGCAACGCCACCCTGCTGCTCGCCGACTGCGCCCGACTCCCGCTCCCCGACGCCGCGTTGGATGCCGTCTTCGCGGCCGGACTGATCTCCCACCTCCCCGACCCGGCCCTCGCCCTGCGGGAACTCGCCCGGGTCAGCCGGCCCGGCGCCCGGCTCGCGCTGTTCCACCCCGTCGGCCGCGCCGCCCTCGCCGCCCGCCACGGCCGCGCCCTCACCCCGGACGACCTGCGCGCCGAACCCAACCTCCGCCCCCTGCTCGCCGCCGCCGGCTGGCACCTCGTCTCCTACACGGACACCGACGAGCAGTACCTGGCCCGCGCCGAGCGCACGACGGACGAGTAGCACGACGCCCCCGACCGGGGTCGGCCCCGGCCAGGAGCTTCACCCAGGGCGTCGACAGCTACCAGGTCCAGGCCCCGCTCACCCGGTTCGTCGCCCACCGATCGGCCCGCCGCCACCACCGGCACCCCCGCCCCCGCCCGTCCAGCGGTAGCAGAGCTCCGGCCGGCCGACGGTCCCGTACTGGGGCTCCCGCACCGCGAGGCCGGTGTCCACCAGGTGCTCCAGGTAGCGGCGCGCGGTGATCCGCGAGACGCCCGCCGCCGTACCGGCCGCAGCCGCCGACAGGCCGGTGCGGGCCGCGCGCAGCACGCCGGCCACCGTGTCCAGCGTCGGCGCGCTCAACCCCTTGGGCAGGGCGGTGCGTTCGGGCACCCGCAGCAGCGCGAGCGCCTGGTCGACCTCGTCCTGCCCGGTGGCCGGCCCGGTCCGCGCGAGGGTGTCCCGGTAGCGGGCGTAGCGCTCCAGCCGGTCGTGCAGCGCGGCGGCGGCGAACGGCTTCAGCAGGTACTGGACGACGCCGGCGGAGACGGCCTGGCGGACCATCGCGAGGTCGCGCGCGGAGGTGACGGCGAGGATGTCGGTGGTGTGCCCGGCCGCGCGCAGGGTGCCGCAGAGCTGGAGGCCGTGCCCGTCGGGCAGGTAGAGGTCGAGCAGAAGCAGGTCGACGGGCCGCCCGGCGGCGCGGGCCCGCTCCAGGAAGCGCAGCGCCTCCGCGCAGCCGTGCACGGTGCCGACGGCCCGGAATCCCGGCTCGCGTTGCACGTAGAGGGTGTGGGCGGCGGCGGCCACCGGGTCGTCCTCGACGACCAGGACGGAGATCTCCGGCCGGTCGGGCGCGGCGTTCACGAGGTCACCGCCAGGCGCTCGCGCCGCCCCGCGCCGTCGCGCTCTGGACGGTCGAGGGGCAGCCTGACGGTGAGCACCGCGCCGCGGTCGCGGCCGACCTCGACGGTGCCGCCGTTGCGCCGGGCGGCCTGCGCGACCAGGGCCAGCCCGAGTCCGCGCCCGTGCCTGCGCACGTGCCCGAGCCCCGGCTCCCCCGGCTCGTGGCCGTCCTGTTTGGTGCTCCAGCCGCGCCGGAACACGTCGTCCACCGCGGCCGGGTCGATGCCGGCCCCGGTGTCGGCGACCCGCAGCAGCAGGTGGTCGCCGTCGATCCGGGCGGTGACGGTGACCTCGGGGGGCTCGGGGTGCTCGGCGGCGCCCGCGATCGCGGCGTCCACCGCGTTGTCGATCAGGTTGCCGAGGACGGTGATGAGGTCGCGCGCGCTCAGCCGCGGCGGCAGGACGCCGTCGTCGATCGAGCTGTCCGGGGTGAGCGTCAACTCCACGCCGCGCTCGGCGGCCTGGGCGGCCTTGCCCAGCAGCAGCGCGGCCAGCACGGGTTCGCCGACCGCGGCCACCACCCGGTCGGTGAGCCGCTGGGCGAGGGCGAGTTCGGCGGTGGCGAACTCCACCGCCTCGCGGTGGCGGCCGAGTTCGATCAGCGAGACGACGGCGTGCAGCCGGTTCGCGGCCTCGTGCGCCTGTGCGCCGAGCGCCTCGGTGAATCCGCGCACCGAGTCCAGTTCGCCGCTCAGCGCCTGGAGTTCGGTGTGGTCGCGGAGGGTGAGGACGCGGCCGAGGCCGGTGCCGATGGTGGAGGTGTTGAGCACCACCACGCGCTCGGCGGTCAGGTGCACCTCGTCCCGGACCGGATCGTTTCCGCAGACGACGGCCAGCAGCGCGGCCGGCAGGCCGAGACCGTCGACCGGGCGGCCCTCCACCGGCCCGTCCAGGCCGAGGAGTTCGCGCGCCGCGTCGTTGCAGAGCACCACCCGGTGCTCGCGGTCGAGCAGCACCAGCCCCTCGCGGACGGCGTGCAGGGTGGCCTGGTGGTACTCGTAGAGGTGGCTGAGCTCGGCCGGTCCCATGCCGTGGGTGTGCCGCCGCAGCCGGGCGTTGGCGAGGTAGGTGCCGATCCCGCCGAGGGCCAGCGCGGCCCCCGCGACCCCGACGAGCGCGAGCAGCGGACCGCGCAGCTGGGCCGAGATGGACTGCACGGTGATGCCCGCGCTGACCAGGGCGACCACCTGGTGCCGATCGTCCAGCACCGGGGTGACCACCCGCACCGACGGACCGAGCGTGCCGGTGTAGGTCTCGCTGCGGGTCTCGCCGGCGAGCGCCCAGTCGATGTGCCCGAGGAAGGTCCGCCCGATCTGCTCGGGCAGCGGGTGTGTCCAGCGGACGCCCGCGGTGTCCATCACGGTGACGAAGGAGACGCCGGTGTCGACCCGCACCTGCTCGGCGTACGGCTGGAGCACGGCCGTGGGGTCGGGCGCGGTCGCGGCGGCGCGGACGGTCGGCGAGTCGGCGACGGCGCGGGCGACGGCGGTGACCTGGCGGCGGGCCGCGTTCTCCGCGCGATCGGCGGTGAACAGGTATGCGAGCACCGCCCCGCCCGCCACCACGGCGGCGACGATGACCACCTGGACGACGAAGAGCTGCCCGGCCAGGCTGCGCACCAGTCGGCGGGGCGGGAGGAGGGTACGGGCGGACATGCCTGCCAGTGTGCACCACCGCCCCGGCCGCGCGAACGGCGCGGACCGGACCGGATCGGACCGGGCGGGACCGGGCGGCGCGGCCCGCGCGAACCGCCGTGCGCCGTCCGGGTGGTGAACTCTATGAACGCAAACGTGACCCGCGTCACTCCCGGACCCCATAGTCGGAGCGGCCCACCACCCGGGCCCCCAGGACCGCAGGCCCGCGCACCCACCCATCGACTGCTCCCCACGGACGCAGGCGAGGCCGGGCACAGGCGAAACCGGGCACAGCACGGCGAAGGAGCCGACAGATGACGATCACCGGCGCAACGGCGCGCGCGGGCGCCAGACCGAAGGACCGCACCCACGTCCTCTACCTCGCCGTGATCGCGGCGGTCGTCGCGGGCGTCGTGGTCGGCCTGGCCGCACCGGGCTTCGCGGTGGAGCTCAAGCCCATCGGCACGGGCTTCGTCAACCTCATCAAGATGATGATCAGCCCGGTCATCTTCTGCACCATCGTGCTCGGCATCGGCTCGGTCACCAAGGCCGCCAAGGTCGGCAAGGTCGGCGGACTGGCCCTCGGCTACTTCCTCACCATGTCGACCGTCGCCCTCGCCATCGGCCTGCTGGTCGGCAACCTGCTGGAGCCCGGTGACGGCCTCCACCTGACCGCCGCGCTCGCCAAGTCCGGCCACGCCCAGGCGGCCGCCGGCGGCGCGCAGTCCACCGCCGACTTCCTGCTCGGGATGATCCCGACCACGATGCTCTCCGCCCTCACCGAGGGCAAGGTGCTGCAGACCCTGCTGATCGCACTGCTGGCCGGCTTCGCCCTGCAGGCGATGGGCACGGCCGGCGCGCCCGTGCTGCGCGGCATCGAGCACGTGCAGCGGCTGGTCTTCCGGGTCATGGCGATGATCATGTGGGTCGCGCCGGTCGGCGCCTTCGGCGCGATGGCCGCCGTGGTCGGCGCCACCGGTACGGCCGCGCTGAAGAGTCTCGCCGTCATCATGATCGGCTTCTACGTGACCTGCGCGCTGTTCGTGCTCGTGGTGCTCGGCACCCTGCTGCGCCTGGTCGCGGGCGTCAACATCTTCGCCCTGCTGCGCTACCTGGGCCGCGAGTTCCTGCTGATCCTCTCCACCTCCTCCTCGGAGAGCGCGCTGCCCCGGCTGATCGCCAAGATGGAGCACCTGGGCGTCAGCCGCCCGGTGGTCGGCATCACCGTCCCGACCGGCTACAGCTTCAACCTGGACGGCACGGCGATCTACCTCACCATGGCCTCGATCTTCATCTCCGAGGCGATGGACAAGCCGATGTCGGTGGGCGAGCAGCTGTCGCTGCTGGTCTTCATGGTGATCGCCAGCAAGGGCGCGGCCGGCGTCACCGGTGCCGGCCTCGCGACCCTCGCGGCCGGCCTGCAGTCGCACAAGCCGGCGCTGGTGGACGGCGTCGGCCTGATCGTCGGCATCGACCGGTTCATGTCCGAGGCCCGGGCGATGACCAACTTCGCCGGGAACGCCGTCGCCACGGTGCTGATCGGGCAGTGGACCGGCGAGCTCGACCGCGAGCGGGTCAAGCAGGTGCTGGCGGGCGCGGTGCCGTTCGACGAGCGGACCCTGCTGGACTCGGACGCCCACGGCGCTCCGGCGGCCGGCAGCGACTCCGGGGCGGCGGTGCCGGATCAGGCGCCGGTCCCGGTGGCCGCCGCCAGCACCATGGCCGCTGCCTGAGCCGCAGCCCCTCCCGCACCACCCTCCCGCACCACCTCGACTCCCCTGGTCCGGCGCCCCGCACCACCCCCCGGAAGCGGCGCCGGACCGGGGGTTCCGCACGTGTGCGGCCCGGCCTGGCCAGGACCGGGCCGCACACGGCCTGCGCGGCCCTGCGCGGCCCTGCGCGGCCTCCTGACAGCCCCCTCAGACCTCTTCCGACCCGCTGATCGCCCAGCTCAGGCCAGTCGCCGGGTCCTCCAGCGCGAGATGCAGGTGCCGCAGCCGGTCCGCCGGGTCGTCCCAGGTGAAGCAGCGCATCCGGGCGACCAGCGCGCCGACCTCCGCCCGGTCCGCCCACTCCGGCCGCTCCGCCCCGGTCATCGCCGCCAGCACCCGCCACAGCGCCAGCCGCCCGTGGGCCGCGCCGTGGGCCCGGTCCGCGACGCCCGCCTGCACCAGGGCCGGCCAGGCGAGCGCGAACGGCAGGTACCCGCCGGTGACCAGCGGCCCCGGCGCGAGCTGCGCGGCGGCCCCCGGCGCCGGCCCTCGGACGCAGACCGTCCGCGCCCACCCGGCCAGCTCGGCGAGCGCCCGGGTGGCCCGCTGCCCGGGCAGCCGGGAACCGGGTTCGGGCAGCTCCACCGGGGCCAGGCCCTCGCGGCTGGTCGGCAGCGTCAGCAGGGCGCTGCGCGAACCGCCCTGGCGCAGGTACTCGCGGACCGGCGTGCCTTCGCCCCGCCCGACCGACTCCCAGGGCTCCAGCAGCAGCGGGACCCCCTCCGGATCCGGTTCGGCGCCCCAGGAGAGGTCCTCGCCGAGCAGCACCCGGGTCTGCGCGACCAGCCGCCGCACCGCCGGCGGACCGAGCAGCGGGGCGAGCCGGCGCCAGGTGTGCCGGGTCGCCAGCACCTCCCAGAGCGGCCCGGCGTCGTGGTCGGTCACACCGGCGGCGGTGCCGGGGCCGCCGTCCGTGTCGAACAGCCGTGCGGCCACCTCGGGCGGCGCGGCGTACGCGATCAGGTGGCCGAGCGGCGCGGTGGCGACACCGGCCCGGCTCCGCGCCGCCGCGACCGCTCCACCGCCGTCCGCCAGGTCGAGCGCGACGGCGGCGGCTCGGGCCTGCCGGTAGGCGCCCAGCAGTTCGATCCAACGGCCCTCGTCGGCCAGCGAGCGGAGCCGATGCTCCTCGTACGTGATCACGATTTGCAGCGTACGGGGCGAGACCGGGCCTGAGCTGACTTGCCGTCAGACCGGTGCGTCGGACCCGGTGGGCGCCCCCGGCGCACCACCGGGCCTCCCCGGCGCGCCGCGCGGGGAGGTGCCGCTCCGGGGCGACGGCGCCCGGGGCGCCCAGGCCCGCCCGGGCGCGGCGGCCGCCTCGCGCTCCCGTTCGAGGACGGTCCGCAGCCGTTCCAGCGCCCGGCGGCGGGTGACGGCCAGGGTGGAGCGGTGCACGCCGAGGAGGTTCGCGGCCTCCTCCAGGCTGTACCCGTCGAGGTCGACCAGCAGCAGCACCCGGGCCTGCTTCACCGTCAGGCAGCGCAGCAGCCGCACCACCTCCCAGTGCGCCTGCAACTCGGCCATCCCGCCGTCCGACGGATCGGCCCGCCCACCGCCCCGGCCGCGGACCGCCGCGACCCCGCCGACCGCCTCGGCGTCCTCCGGCACGTCGCACGGGAGCAGCCGGCGGCGGTCGCGGCGCCACTCGTCCCGCACCACGTTGACCATCGCGGTGAACGCGTAGGCGTAGGGCCGTGGATGGCCGAGGAAGCGGGCGGGCCGGCGGGCGATCCGCAGATACGCCTCGTGGACGACGTCCCCCGCGCCGAACGGATCCCCGACCAGTCGTACGGCCGCGCGCTGGAGCCGGGGCAGCAATTCCGTGAACACCCGGTCGAATTCCGCCGATTCGACGCCGGGGCGGGGGCGCGGATCCGGCCCGCCCCGACAACCTGCCGTGATTCCCATCCGGTCCCCCTCGGAAATCGGCACCCCCAAGGCCCAGTTGACGAATACCGGCCCCGCCGGGCGCACGGCTTTGTGGCGCACATCACATCATAGTTCGTCGTCCCACCGTCTGCATCCATTCGTGTGCTTTAGGTCACCGGCCGTACGTCGCAAAGGAGATCGGGAATCCCGCCCCCGCGGCCGGTCCGCCCCACGAGCGAGGAGACAACGCCATGACCGGTTGCATCGCCCGAACCTTCGCCAAGCTCGGCACGGTGGCCGTCGCCGCCCTCGGCGTGCTCGGTGCCACCGCCCTCCCGGCCACCGCCGATACGACCGACACCACCGCCACGTCGACCGAACCGACCGTCACCACCGTGCGCCCCGGCACGGCCCCCGTCGCGATCACCGCCGACTACAAGTGCACGATCACCGCCGACTACGGCTGGCGCTGGGAGGGCAACTGCCGGATCGCCTCCGGCGAGCTGCGCACCATCACCTACTGCGCCAACGGCACCTCCAGCACCGGCCTGTGGATCGGCGCCCGGCCGGAGCCGTGGGCGGTGTGGGGCAACTGCCCGAACTCCTCCTGGACCCGGATCCGCTTCGAGAGCCGCGGCTGACCGACCGACCGGGCCGCGTCCCGGCACCCGCCCGGCCCGGGGCAGGGGAACGCCCCGGGCCGGGCGGACTCCGCGCGGAGGCCGAGATGGTGGAGCGACGGTGCTTCTTGTGCCGTCCGTACGTGCGCTTCCGGCCCGGGGTGTCCAGGACGCTACCGACGGGCCGGCGCGGCATCGGCGAAGAACTCGGAATCCGCCCGCGGCACCGGGGTGCTGTGTTCGAATGGCCCGGTCGTGTGCCCCGACCGGGCCACCGGGACGGCGCATGGCATCGGGCACGCGGACGCCGTCACGGCGCGAGGGCGTCACCCGCGCGGCGTCAGCCGGACCCGCATCGGGCTCAGCACCCGGAGCGTGATGGCCTGGCCCAGCCGTACGCCGCGATCCACCGCCTCGAAGTCGAAGTCCCGCAGCAGCGCGCCCAGCGCCAGCACCGACTCCAGCATCGAGAACTGCTGGCCGATGCAGGCCCGCGGCCCGCCCCCGAACGGGTACCAGGCGTAGCGGTGCCGCTCCTTCTCGCGCTCGGGCAGGAAGCGGTCCGGGTCGAAGCGGTCCGGCTGCTCCCAGTGGTCCGGGTGCCGGTGGGTGACCCACGGCGCGAGGATGACCTGCGCGCCGGCCGGGACGACGTACCCGTCGATCACCGACTCGGCCACCGAGCTGCGCCCCATCTGCGAGGCGGCCGGGTAGAGCCGCATCGCCTCCTTCAGCACCCGGGTGAGGTACGGCAGCGCCTCCAGGTCGGCGGCGGTCGGCTCCCGCCCGGCCAGCACCGCGTCCACCTCCTCGCGCGCCCTGCGCCGCTGTTCCGGGTGCTTGGCCAGCAGGAAGAGCGCGAAGGCCAGCGAGGTCGCCGTGGTCTCGTGCCCGGCGAGCAGGAAGATCAGCACCTGGTCGCGCAGTTCGGCCGGGTCGAGCCGTTCGCCGTCCTCGCCCCGGGCCCGGGTCAGCAACTCCAGCAGGTCGTCCGGACCGGCGTGGCCGACCGCGTCCGCCGTGCCGGCCGCGCCGGATCCCTCGACGGCCTCCCCGCTCCGTCCCACCCGCGACCCCGGCCCCGCGAGCCGCCGGAGCGCCCGCTCGGCGATGATCCGGTCACACACCGCGTAGAGGTCGCGCTGCGCGGCGGCGCCCCGCCGGTTGGCGGGCGTCGGCCAGGCCCGGGGCACCCGGACCGGCGCGAAGCCGCGTTCGAGGACGAACTCGCCGAGCACCGGGAAACTGCGGTGCACCACCTCCACCGCCGCCTCCACGTCCGCCCCGAACAGGATCCGGGACACCGTGCGCAGCGCGAACCGCGACATCTCCTCCGCGACGTCCACCACGCCGCCGGGCGCCGCCCGCCACCGGTCGGCGAGCGCCGCGCACTCCAACCCGACCGCTGCCGCGTAACCGTCCACCCGGCGCCGGGTGAACAGCGGCTGGATCAACCGCCGTTGGCGCGTGTAGTCGCCGTCCTGGCTGGTCAACAGGCCGTTGCCGAGGCTGCTCCGCAGCTCCTCGTAGAAGCTGTTGTCCTTGCGGAAGTTGGCCGCCTCGCTGCCGAGGACCTGGTGGGCGCCCGTCGGGGAGAACACCGCGTAGAACTCGGCGCGCAGCCCGGGCGGCCCGGCGACGAACCGGACGACGTCGCCGTAGTCGCGCCGGGCGTCGAGGTAGGTCCGCAGCGGCCGCCGGGTCAGGTCGAACAGCGAGCCCACCAGCGGGAGTCCGGGCGGCCCGGGTATCCGGGTGATGGTGGCGGCGGTGCCGGTGGTGCTCGTGGTGGCGCCGGTCAGCGACATGCCCCTCCTCGGTCGTGCGCCTGGCCGGCCGCGCGCGCCTCGCCGGACGTCCTGCTCCTCGACGTCCTGCTCCTCGACGACTGCGCGTCTCGTCGGTCGGGTCCCTCGTGCCGCCCCAACGTAACTGACGGCGAATTGGAGCAGAAGGGGCGTACGGGTCGGTACCGACGCGTACCACCCGGCGCCCGGCGAACCGTCCCGCGCCCCCTGTCGGCCCTCTGCTGGCTGGCTCTCCAGGTCGGGAACGGGGGGCGCTTGCGTCTTCCGACAGCCGGGCCGGGCCTTGTGGCCCCCCTTGCCTGTGCGATGAGACAGACGATTATCAGCCCGCATATGCGGCACTATGATCGGCGTAACGGCCGCACCTGCGGCATGAGCCCCGCGCCCCTCCCGGCGCGCCCAGGAGGGGAAGCCACGGAATGACCATCCGCAGACTCACCGCCGCCGCGGCCGCGACCCTCGTCCTCGCCCTCGGCGCCACCGCCTGCGGCAGCGACGGCGGCGCGGACGGCAAGAGCACCGGCGGCAACAGCACCGCCCCCGGTACAGGCGCGTCCGCCGCCCCGAAGGCCTCCGGGTCGATCACCGTCTTCGCGGCCGCCTCGCTCAAGGAGACCTTCACGGACCTCGGCAAGAAGTTCGAGGCCGCCAACCCCGGCGCCAAGGTCACCTTCAACTTCGGCGGCAGCTCCGCACTCGCCACCAGCATCAACTCCGGCGCCCCGGCCGACGTCTTCGCCGCCGCCAGCCCGGCCACCATGAAGACCGTCACCGACGCGGGCGGCGCCACGGGCGAGCCGAGGACCTTCGTACGCAACACGCTCACCATCGCCGTCCCCAAGGGCAACCCCAAGCACCTCGCCGGCCTCGCCGACCTGGCCGCGCCCGGGGTGAAGGTCGCGCTCTGCGCCAAGGAGGTGCCCTGCGGCGCCGCCGCGCTGACCGCGCTCAAGGCCGCCGGCGTCAACCTCACCCCGGTCACCCTGGAGCAGGACGTCAAGGGCGCGCTCACCAAGGTCGAACTGGGCGAGGTCGACGCCTCGCTGGTGTACCGCACCGATGTGAAGGCCGATGCTGCGAAGATCGACGGCGTGGACTTCCCCGAGGCCGCCAAGGCCGTGAACGACTACCCGATCGCCGCCCTCGCCAAGGCGCCGAACAAGGGCGGCGCCGCCGCCTTCGTCGCCTACATCCAGTCGTCCGAGGCGCAGCAGGTGCTGACCGCGGCGGGCTTCCAGGCGCCGTGATCCGTCGCACCGACCGCGTCGGCGGCGTCGGACCCGGCAGCGGTTCGGGCGCGGGCGAGGGCTCAGACGCGCCCGTGCCCGCGCCCGCCGGCCGGCCGCGCCGCCGCGGTCGGCGGCGGGCGCACCGGCTCCCGGTCGCCCTACTGCTCCCCGCCCTGCTCGGCCTGGCGTTCCTCGTCCTCCCGCTGGTCGGGCTGCTGGTCCGGGCGCCCTGGACCAGCCTCTCGGAGCAGCTCACCAGCCCCCAGGTGTGGGAGGCGCTGCGGCTCTCGCTCGTCTGCGCGACGGCGGCCACGGCGGTGTCGCTGGTGCTGGGCGTGCCGCTGGCCTGGTTGCTGGCCCGGACCGACCTGCCGGGCCGGCGGCTGATCCGGGCCCTGGTCACGCTGCCGCTGGTCCTGCCGCCGGTGGTCGGCGGCGTGGCGCTGCTGCTGGTGCTCGGCCGGCGCGGCATCGTCGGCTCCTGGCTGGACTCCGCCTTCGGCCTCACCCTGCCGTTCACCACCACCGGTGTGGTGATCGCGGAGGCGTTCGTCGCGATGCCGTTCCTGGTGATCAGCGTCGAGGGCGCGCTGCGCGCCGCCGACCCGCGCTACGAGGAGGCCGCCGCGACGCTGGGTGCCTCCCGGCTGACCACCTTCCGCCGGGTCACGCTGCCGCTGATCGCCCCCGGCATCGGCGCGGGCGCCGTGCTGGCCTGGGCGCGGGCGCTCGGCGAGTTCGGCGCGACGATCACCTTCGCGGGCAACTTCCCGGGCCGCACGCAGACCATGCCGCTCGCCGTCTACCTCGCGATGGAGTCGGATCCGGAGGCGGCGATCGCGCTGTCGCTGGTGCTGCTGGTGGTGTCGATCGCGGTCCTGGCCGGCCTGCGCGAACGCTGGATGTCCACGCCGTGACGCCGCCCCCGGCCCCGGTCCCCGTCCCCCTCCCCGTTCCCGGAGCGCCCCGCCGATGACCTCCCACCCCGCCTCCGGCTCCCACGGCGTTCCCGGCGGCACCGGTCTGGACGCCCGGCTGCGGGTCGACCGGGCCGCGTTCACCCTGGACCTCGCCCTCACCGCCGCCCCCGGCGAGGTGGTCGCGCTGCTCGGCCCGAACGGCGCCGGCAAGTCCACCGCCCTGCGCGCGCTGGCCGGTCTGCTCCCGCTCGGCGCCGGCCACCTGCGGTTGGACGGCGAGGTCCTGGAGGACCCGGCCCGGCGGCTGCACACCCCCGCCGAGGAGCGCCCGGTCGGCGTGGTCTTCCAGGACTACCTGCTCTTCCCCCACCTGAGCGCCCTCGACAACGTCGCCTTCGGCCCGCGCTGCCGGGGCCGGTCCAGGCGCGAGGCGCGCGCCGAGGCGGCCGGCTGGCTGGAGCGGATGGGCCTGGCCGAACACGCCGGCGCCCGCCCGGGCCGGCTCTCCGGCGGCCAGGCCCAGCGGGTGGCACTGGCCCGGGCGCTGGCCGTCCGGCCGCGGCTGCTGCTCCTGGACGAACCGCTGGCCGCCCTGGACGCCCGTACCAGGCTCGACGTCCGGGCCCAACTGCGGCGCCACCTGGCCGAGTTCGAGGCGGTCGCGGTACTGGTGACGCACGACCCGCTGGACGCGATGGTGCTGGCCGACCGGCTGGTGGTGATCGAGGACGGGCGCGAGGTGCAGTCCGGCCTCCCGGCGGAGATCGCGCGGCGCCCGCGCACCGACTACATCGCCCGGCTGGTCGGACTGAACCTGTACCGGGGCACGGCGGACGGCCACCGGGTGACCCTCCCGGACGGCGCCGTGCTGACCACCGACGAGCACCTCGCCGGGCCGGCCTTCGTCGCCTTCCCGCCGTCCGCGGTGACCCTGCACCCCGCGCGGCCGGAGGGGAGCGCGCGCAACGTCTGGGAGCTGACGGTCGCCGGCCTGGACCTCCACGGCGACCAGGTGCGGGCCGATCTGACGGGCGCCGTCCCGATGGCCGCCGACCTCACCCCGGCGGCGGCCGCCGAACTGCGCCTGGCGCCGGGCGCGACGGTCTGGGCCGCGGTCAAGGCCGCGCAGACCCACGCCTATCCGGCCTGAGCCCCACGCCGGCCTTCGCTCGGCCGACGCCGTCGGCCTCCACGCGGTGGGCGCCCCCGGTCGCTACTCGGTGGGCGCCACGAAGCCCGACTCGTACGCGAGGATGACCGCCTGGGTCCGGTCCCGCGCGCCGAGCTTCGCCAGCACGCTGCTGACGTGCGTCTTCACCGTCTGCACGCCGAGGAAGAGCTCCCCGGCGATCTCCCCGTTGGTCAGCCCGCGCGCCACGTGGCGCAGCACCTCGGCCTCGCGGTCGGTCAGGGCGGCGCGGGCCATCGTGCCGCGCGCCGCCGCGTTGCCCTGACCGGCGGCGAGCCGGCGGATCTGGGCGGGGAAGAGCAGCGACTCGCCGGCCGCCACCAGCCGCACGGCCTGGGCGATCTCGGCGGGCCGGGTGCGCTTGAGCAGGAAGCCGGCGGCACCGGCGCGCAGGGCCTGGTAGACGTAGTCGTCGACCTCGAAGGTGGTGACGACCACGATCTTCGGCGCCCACCCGCCGGGCGCGGCCCCGTCGCGGACCAGTTCGCGGGTGGCGGCGAGGCCGTCGAGACCGGGCATCCGGACGTCCATCAGCACCACGTGCGGACGCAGTCGGCGGGCCAGCACGAGCGCCTCCGCGCCGTCGGACGCCTCCCCCACCACCCGGAGGTCGCCCTGCGCCTCCAGCACCGCCCGCAGGCCGGCCCGGACGAGTTCCTCGTCGTCGGCCAGCAGAATGTCGATCATCACGCGCCCAAGCGTAGGGGGACCCGGACGGCCAGCACCCACTCGCCGGAGTCGGGGCCCGCGGTGGCCTCGCCGCCGAGCAGCACGGCCCGTTCGCGGATGCCGCGAAGTCCCTTGCCACCGCGGCCCGGTGAGCCGCCCGGGCGGACGGGCGCGCCGCCGCCGCGCGGGTGGAGGGCGGTGGCGCAGCGCAGGTCCAGGCGGCCGTCCCGGACGGCGATCCGGACGCTGATCGGTTCGCCGGGCGCGTACTTGAGGGCGTTGGTGACGCCTTCCTGGACGATCCGGTAGCCCTCGCGGGAGAGCACGCCGGGGAGGCCGCCCGACGGGACGTCGACCCGGGCCTCGACGGGGCTGCCGGCCGCCCGCGCGGTGTCGAACAGGGCGGGCAACTGCTCGATCCCCGGCCGTTCCCGCGCGTCCTCGCCACTTCCGGTGCCCGGGCCGCCCGACTCCCCCGGGTCGCGGAGCAGCGCGAGGGTTCGTTCCAGGTCGTCCATCGCCAACCGCCCTGTCTCCTCGATGACTTCGAGCGCCTTGGCGACGAACGCCGGGTCGCCGACCGCGCGCGCGGCGCCCGCCTGAAGGACCGTCACCGTCAGGGCGTGGCCGATCGAGTCGTGCAGCTCACGCGCCAACAGGTTGCGCTCCAGCAGGCGTTCGGCGCGCAGTTCGGCGGCGGCCAACCGCTGCGCCGGAGAAGGTCCCAACAGGCGGATCGCCATGGCTAGTTGGAGCCGACCGGCCCAGACGACCAGCCAGCCGAGCCCGAACAGCAACACCGGCGCCAGCAACGGCGTCCACCCCCGCAAGCCGTCCCCGCCACCGATCCGCAACCCCAACACCACCGCGTCCGGCCCCCGGACGAGGTCGAGGACGGCGGCCGGCACCAGCATCGAGGCGCCGACGACGACCGACCCGAGGGCGACCCGGCCGATCAGCCAGGCGGCCGTCCGCCGCCGGTCGGCCCAGCCGCGGGCGGGTTCGGCGGCGATGTCCCGCTCCCGGTCGGGGGCGAGCATCAGCCGCGCCTGCATGCCCTCCGCCCGCCGCACCGCGGGCACCAGCGCGAGGAGCACCAGCAGCGCGACGTCCACCGGCACCGCCCGCACCAGCACCTCGCCGGAGGTCCGTCCCTCGATCCCGGGATAGACCATCAGCACGACACCGGCGAAGACCGGACCGAGCACCAGGTGCAGCCACCGCGCGTAGGTGGCGGCGCTCAGCAGGGGCGCGAGGATTCGGGGCATCGCGCCATCCTGCCAGGTCAGCGGGGTGCGCGGCCTCCCTCCGGGGAGGGAGGCCGGCCCCCTCCCGGGCGGGATCCGCCGGACCGCCCGGATCCGGTCCCATGGAGGCATCGCAGCACCGAAGCACTGAAGCATCGAAGTACGGGAGAGAGGGAGAACGGTCGTGATCAAGGTGGAGGGCCTCACCAAGGAGTACGGCGGGGTGCGGGTGGTGGACGGTCTCGACTTCGAGGTCCGCCCCGGGGTGGTGACCGGCTTCCTCGGGCCCAACGGCGCCGGGAAGAGCACCACCATGCGGCTTGTCCTCGGCCTCGACCGCCCGACCGCCGGCCGCACGCTGGTCGACGGCCGCCCGTACGCCGAACTGGACCGCCCGCTACGGCGGGTCGGCGCGCTGCTCGACGCCCACGCCCTGCACGGCGGCCGCACGGCGCGCGGCCACCTGCGCTGGCTGGCCGCCGCCAACGGCCTGCCGGACCGCCGCGTCGACGAGGTGCTCGACCAGGTCGGACTGACCGACGCGGCCGGCCGGCGGATCCGCGGCTTCTCGCTCGGCATGCGGCAACGCCTCGGGGTCGCCGCGGCGCTGCTCGGCGACCCGCCGGCGCTGATGCTCGACGAGCCCGTGAACGGCCTCGACCCGGAAGGCATCCGCTGGATCCGCGCCCTGCTGCGCGGACTTGCCGCCGAGGGCCGCGCGGTGCTGGTCTCCTCGCACCTGATGACGGAGATGGCGCTGACCGCCGACCACTTGGTGGTGATCGGCCGGGGCCGGCTGCTGGCGGACTCGGCGACCGCCGCCTTCATCGACCGCCACGGCCGGACCAGAATCCGGGTGCGCGCCGTCGATCCCGCCAAGTTGGCCGCGTTGATGGGCCGTTCGGGCCTCGACGCACAACCGGCGGCGGACGGCGCCTGGGAGGTCACCGGCACGGCGGCCGAGGAGATCGCCGCCCTGGCGTCCGCCGACGGGGTGGTGCTGTACGAGATCGCCGTCCAACAGGACTCCCTGGAGGAGGCGTTCATGCGGATGACCACCGACAGCGTCGAGTACCGGGCGGTGGCCGCATGAGCACCGCGACCGCGACCCCCACCGCCGAAGCCTTCAGCGCCGCACTCCGCGCCGAACGCGTCAAGTTCACCACCCTCCGCTCCCAGTGGATCGCCCCCCTGGTCGCCGTCGCCCTGACCGTGGGCATCACCGCAGCCGTCAACGCCGCCTACGGGCAGGCCGACCACTCCCTGGGCGAGGACCCGGCGGAAGGCCTCTACTACGGCCTACTGTTCGGCCATGTCGCGGTGGCCGCGCTCGGAGTCCTGCTGATCGGGCAGGAGTTCAACACCCGCATGATCGGCCTCTCGCTCACCGCCGTCCCGAGGCGCGGCCGCCTCTACGGCGCCAAGCTCGCACTCGGCGGCGGGATCGGCCTCCTGCTCGGCCTGGTCTCGACGACCGGCTCCGCCCTGGCGGTCGCCGCCACGGTCGGCCTGGACCTCGCCACCCCCGGACTCGGCCGCAGCCTCCTGGCCGCCGTGCTCTACCACCCGCTGCTGGTGGTGCTCTGCCTCGGACTGACGACGATGCTGCGCAACTTCAGCGCCGCGATCGGGCTGATCACCCCGATGGTCTTCCTCGGCACCACCGTCCTGACCGCGATCCCCGGCGTGCGCGAGCTGTGCCGGTTCCTGCCCGACCGGGCCGGCCTCTACGCGATGCGCACCCAGGCCGACCCCGCGATCCCCTACGGGCACTGGAGCGGCCTGCTGATCATGGCCCTGTGGGCGGGCGCGGCGGCATACGGCGGCCTCTACCGCCTTCGCCGCCAGGAGATGTGACGGCAGGTCATGTACGACCATCCCCCGCCTGCCATGTGCAACTCACAGGTTGCACATGGCGGCGGGAACGTGCGACCCTCAGGAATCGGATCTAGGAGGTTCACGACATGGTCGCCGACGGCATCGCGCGCGAGATCACCATCGCCGCACCGCGCGAGCGGGTCTGGGAGGTACTCACCCAACCAGAGTTCCTGGGCACCTGGTTCGGCACGGGCACCCCCGCACAGATCGACCTGCGCCCGGGCGGCCACATCACCGCGGACGATGGCACCCACGGCGTCGCCGGCGCGGCCGGAGTCGCCGGCACACTGCCGGCCCTGATCGAGCAGGTGGAGCCGCCCACCCTCCTCGCCTTCCGCTGGTCCCAGGACGCCACCGGCGAGCACCCGACCGAGGCCAACGCGACCCTGATCACCTTCACCCTGGCCACAGAACCGGGCAACCACACCCGACTGACCGTCCTGGAAAGCGGATTCGCCGCCCTCGCCCTTCCCCCTGACGAAGCCCGCACCCGCCTCGACCAAAACGGCACCGGCTGGACCCGCAAACTGACCGAACTCGCCTGCTACACCGAACGCCTGATGATCCGGAAGCGAGGGTGACGACTGACAGCTGACAGATTTCAAAATCTGTTATCTGTCATCTGAAATCTGTCAGTTGTCAACTGTCAGCCGTCAGCACGCCACCCACTCCACTGCTCCCACTCAGCCGCGCAGCGCCGGGTGACTCGCGGACGCGGTGGCGGACGGCCGAGGTACACGTCAGGTGCCGCGAAGACCGACCGCCAGGGTCAGTTCGAGGACCCGGTGCGGCGAGGCGAGATCCGGGAACAGCTCGCGCAGCTGCGACATCCGGTACCGGACTGTCTGAGGGTGGACGAACAGCGCCGCTGCCACCTCGTCCCGCCGGCCCTGGTGCAGCAGCCACTCCCGTAGCGTCTCCTCCAGCCGACGTGCGGTCGCGGCGGGCAAGGCCTGCAACGGGGCGAGGGCTCGGGCACGGAGGTCCGCGAACGCGTCCATGTCGGCGCTCAGCACCAGCTCGGGCAGATGGGCCTCGGTGTCGCGGATGTCGGCGGAGAGGGAGCGCGCGCGTACGGCCCGGGCGTACGAGGCGGACGCGCGGGTCCATGGCCGGGCCGGGCCGACCACGGCGGTGCGGTCGGTCAGCTGCCGCAAGAGGTGTGGTCGGTCGGCGTCGGGGACGAGCAGCACACCGGTGGCGTCCGGGAGGTCGTCGAGGACGAGAGTGCCCGGTTCGAGCATGCGGTAGGCCGGCCGGGCCTGGGCGGCGGGCAGCAGGACCACGGTCAGTGAAACCGGGGGCTGCCACCCGGCCCGTTGGGCGGAGGCCGACAGCACCTCCGGGCTCGCGCCGGCGAGGAGGTCGCGGGCCAGGTGTTCCAGGTGGCGCTCGTGCGCCCTGCCCTGGGCGGCCAGTTCGTCGGCATGGCCCGCGGCGCTCGCGGCGGAGAGCTCGTCGATGTAGGCGAAGGTCAGCTCGGCGAACTTGGCGACCTCGGCGGCGGGCAGACCCGCGGGTACGGCGCCCGCCGCCAGGCACCGCCAGGCCACGCGGGCGCCGACGCGGTAGGCGCTGAGCAGCGCGTCCATCGAACGGCCGTCGCGCACCTCGCCGCGGCCCAGGTCGTAGGCCGCGTCACCGGCGTCGCCACCCGTGGCGTTCCCGCTCGCGAGGTCCAGGTAGTGCCCCAGGGCGGTGCGGACGGCCCGGCGAATGGTCGCGCCCATGCGGCCCGAGAGCGCGTTGGCATAGGGCGGGACTTCGTCGATGATCGCCTGGACGACCTCGTCGGCGGTGGCCGCCAGCGCGGCCCGAAGCGCGGTGACCGTCGTCTCGTCCAGGACCGGTTCGCCGGCCCTCCGGATTGCATGGCTCACGTTTTTGTTCCCTACGAACAATTCAGCCGACCAGATTCACGTCCTATGGTCAGGACTTTACGCCCTGAGGCGCAGCAAGCTGGAGTCATGACGAGTGCAGCCCTCCGCAGCAGGGCGTGGAAACTGCTGGAGATGGTCACGACGCCCCTGCTGCCGTCGGACTACCTCGACCTGGTCAGCCCGCTGCGTGCGGGCGCCGACCTGCGCGGGCGCATCGAGGCCGTGCACCCCGAGACGGGTGACGCCGCGACCGTCGTGATCAGGCCGGGACGGGGCTGGCGCGGCCACACGGCCGGTCAGTACGTGCGGATCGGGGTCGACGTCGACGGGAGGCGCCTGTGGCGTGCCTACTCCATCACCTCACCGACGGACCGCCGGGACGGCCGGATCACGATCACCGTGAAGGCGATCCCGGACGGCAAGGTCAGCAACCACCTCGTCCGCAGGGCGACGCCGGGCACGCTGGTCCAGCTCGACCAGCCGACCGGTGACTTCGTGCTGCCGCCGGCCAAGCCCGCCAAGGTGCTCTACCTGACGGCCGGCAGCGGCATCACGCCCGTGATGGGCATGCTGCGGGACACCGAGGTCGAGGACGTCGTGATGGTCCACTGCGCACCGCAGCCGCAGGACGTGATCTTCCGCGACGAACTGCACGGCCTGGTCGCGGACCGGAAGCTGCGCCTCACCGAGGTGCACACCGTCACCGACGGCAGGCTCGACATCGCCCGTCTCGGCGAACTCGTGCCCGACTGGGCCGAGCGCGAGACCTGGGCCTGCGGGCCCGCGGGCCTGCTCGACGCCGCAGAGGAGCACTGGACCGAGCACGGCGTCCGCGAGCGCCTGCACACCGAACGGTTCCGCCCCAGCGTTGTCGTCGTCGGCGACGGCGGCGAGGTCACGTTCAGCGCCACCGGCAGGACCGTCGACGCGGACGGCGCCACGCCGTTGCTGGACATCGGCGAGGAGGCCGGCGTGCTCATGCCCTCCGGGTGCCGTATGGGCGTCTGCTTCGGCTGCGTCACACCGCTCAAGGCGGGCGCCGTCCGCGACCTGCGCACCGGCGAGATCACCGAGGCCGAGCCGGGCGTCCTCATCCAGACCTGCGTGTCCGCCGCGGCGGGCCCCTGCGACATCGAACGGTAGACGCACTTGACCGCCATCGACCCCACCGCCCACCTGACCGCGGAGCAGATCGAGGAGCTCGGCCGCGAGCTGGACGCGATCCGTGACGAGGTGCTCGCCGACCGCGGCGAGAAGGACGCCGCCTACATCCGCAAGGTCATCTCGGCGCAGCGCAAGCTCGAACTGGCCAGCAGGGGCGTGCTGCTGTTCTCGATCTTCCCGCCCGCGTGGCTGCTCGGCACCGCCGGCCTGTCCGTGGCGAAGATCATGGACAACATGGAGATCGGCCACAACGTCCTGCACGGCCAGTGGGACTGGATGCGGGACCCGAAGATCCACTCCACCACCTGGGAGTGGGACCACGTCTCCCCGTCCGACCAGTGGAAGCACTCGCACAACGAGCTGCACCACACGTACACCAACGTGATCGGCAAGGACAACGACCTCGGCTACGGCATCATGCGCGTCGACGAGGACCAGAGGTGGCACCCGTTCCACCTCGGTCAGCCGCTGTGGAACTTCATCAACGCCTGCTTCTTCGAGTACGGCATCGCGGCGTACGACCTGGAACTCGGCAAGAACCTGCACAAGCGCCGCCGCAAGGACCCGGAGTTCCGCGCCCGGGTCAGGGCCGTGGGCCGCAAGATCCGCAAGCAGGTACTCAAGGACTACGTGATCCACCCGCTGCTGTCGGGCCCGTCGTTCCTCACCACGCTCGCCGCCACGTTCACCGCGAACCTGGTCCGCAACATCTGGACCCACTCGGTGATCATGTGCGGGCACTTCCCCGAGGGCGTACAGGTCTTCGAACGCCGGTCGATCAAGGGCGAGACGCGCGGCCAGTGGTACCTGCGCCAGATGATGGGCTCGGCGAACATCAGCGGCAGCAGGGCCATGCACTTCATGACCGGCAACCTGTCCCACCAGATCGAGCACCACCTGTTCCCGGACCTGCCCAGCAACCGGTACGCCGAGGTCGCGGTGAAGGTGCGCGCGCTGTTCGAGAAGTACGAGCTGGAGTACGTCACCGGGCCGCTGCCCAAGCAGGTGTTCTCCGCGTGGCACAAGGTCTTCCGACTCTCGCTGCCGAACAGGAAGCCCAGGGTCAGGACGCCGGACCGCGAGCAGGAGCTCGTCGCGGCCTGATCCCCGGTACGCGGGCAGCGGCGCCCCCGGTTCGGCGCCTCAGTGGGCGCCGAACCGGCGGCCGGCCGTGCCCGGCCGGTTCCCGCTCAGCCGCGCAGCGCCGGGTGGTCCGCCACGACGGTGCAGCTCCCGGGGGCGATCTCCCCGTGCCGGGGTCATGCACTCCTCTAGGGCGCGCGGTCAGCACGCCCCGATCCGCGAGGTGCAACACCATCGACGATCGGTAGCACTGCCTTGTCTTCGGATCCAGAAGTGCGCGGGAGATGCTGCGCGTCTCAACCGGTCAGGTCCCCGACCACTGGTCCATGAGCGCGGCCATCCGCCCCGTGTGCTCGGCGACCGCAGTTTGGAGAGAGGGGAAGTCACGTGCCGGGAAGCAGGCTTCTACCAGGCCGTAATACGGCGCGGTCATGGAGAGCTTTGAGACGAGGTGCTCCGCGGGCGTGTAGTGGATCAAGGTGTTGCGGAAATGCCGCGCCTCGCCGCTGCGGATCTCGGCGCTCACGGGGTGGTCAAGCATGGCAGCGAGCAGCGAGCGGGATGCCATCCCCAGCTCCTTCTCGTACTGGTTCCTGAGCTTCTCCAGGCTGGACAGCACGTGGTAGAGCGTAATGTACCTGAGCTTGAACACTGTCTCGGCGGAGGCCGGACTTTCGTCGTCCCGCAACATGACGTCAAGGACGTTGAGGAAGCACTGGAAGGCGGTTAGGGACGCCTTCATCTTCTCCGGCAAGCCAGGACCGAAAATCTGGTTGAAGTGGCGCTCGGACCGGCGATCCCGGGTCTCGAAGGCATCAAGGTTGGGCCTTCCCCCTGATGTGAGGACACCGGACACTGGATCTTGATGGTCCAGGAGA